>CALMQD010000413.1 GCA_937871415.1 uncultured Phycisphaerales bacterium
AAGTTGTCCTTCTGCTCGACGGCCTCGAGCTCCTCGAGGCGCTTGAGGCGCGAACGGATCGTGCGGAAGTTCGTGAGCGTGCCGCCCAGCCAGCGCTCCGTGACCCAGTGCTGCTTGACGTCGCCGACGCGCTGCTCGATCACGGCCTTGGCCTGGCGCTTGGTGCCGACGAAGACGATGTCGCGCCCATCGGCGACCGACTTGGCGATGTACTTCTTCGCCAGCAGGAGACCCTTGATCGTCTCCTTGATGTCGATGATGTGGATGCCGTTCCGCTTGCCGTAGATGTACGGCCCCATCTTGGGGTTCCAGGCGGCGGACCGCTGCCCGAAGTGGATGCCGGCTTCGATGAGGTCTTGAACGAGCGAGTTGGCCATGGGACACGATTCCTTTCAGCGACACCGACGCCTTGCCCGGTTCGGTGAGCGCCGAGCGCTGGAGCGCTCATCACTCGGGCCAGGCGCCACAAGGGCGCTTGCGGCTGTCCTTCCTGTCTGGCCGCCCGACGGCAAGCCGCACCGTTTCCGCCGGCGCTTCCTGCCTTGGGTGGAAGGATCAGCAAGGTGAACAGAAGTTTGGACGCCTCGATCCGGACGGCCCGGACCCCCGGCGATCCACGAATGGCCCGCCGAACCGCGGGCCACGGCAAGTGTACGGGGCACCCCCTTGCCCCGGCAACAAAAAGGCGGGATTGCTCCGGCGGATTCACCGGGAAGTTCAGGCGTAGCCGAGTTCGTCGAGGTCGTCCTCGTCCAGCCCGAAATGGTGCCCGATCTCGTGCAGGACCGTGATGCGGATTTCCTCGTACAGGCGTTCGTCGGCGTCCGAATCCCCCCAGTCGCCTTCGCAAGCCCCCTCAAAGCCCCCCTGCTGCTCGGAGGCGAACGCCAGCGACGCGATGCCCTCCCGGAACAGGTAGACCGTCTCGGGCTCTCCAGCCTCCCCCAAGCCGCCCCAACCCGCGCTGTCGGCGACGCCCCGCTCTGTCAGGGGCGTTCCGGAGTGCAGGCCGCAGAGGTCCGAGCCGTCCTCGCCCGGCTCCAGGAGCCCGTCCTGGACGAGTTGTCGGACCATCGCGGCGTCCGGCCGGTCGATGACAACAATCGGCACCTGGTCGACCATTTCCCGAACGCGAGCGGGCAAGGTGTCGATCACGTCCTGCACCAGGCGGTCGAACCGTTCCCGTTGCTCATCGGTCAGCGGCCCCACGCTCGGCGGCTTGGAATGCGGCTTGCCTGAGCCCGGTCCGGTCGGACTCGTTTCCTCGGGCGGCTTCACGACGATGCTCCACGAGGACGCGGCGCCTCGCTCTTGTCGGCATCTGTCGCTTCAGGGTTGTCCCGCCGGTGCACGCCGCTCGCGGGCTTGAGAGGGTTGCTCGGGACGTGCCCGTGCCGGATGACATGCCGGAGCGAAGGGCTCGGCATCAGCACGGCCCTGGCGATGCGGACCGAATCAATGAGCCCGCCCCAGAAGCCGACGGTCAGCAGGAGCGAGCCCATGGCGACGAGCACCAGCCCGAGCGCGCGCAGCGGCGAACCGAACGCGCCGGCCGCGATCGCGCTCTGCGCACCGGTGTACCCGAGGATGTGCCCGACGATGGCGACGCCCGCGGCGCCGGCCATGGCGAACATGGTCTGACGGTCCACGCGCCCCGATCGCATGACCAGGCTCCGCGCGACCAGGAGGCGCACCACCGGGCGCTGCAGAAGCACGATGGCGCCGATCATCGCGTTGAACAGCACGGCGAGCATCGTGGAGTATTCGTCGGGGGTCCAGCCGCGCACGTAGCGCCACGGCCCCGGCCTTGCGCCCACGATCAGTGACGAGCCCGGCGCGGTGTGCACGCCCGTCGCGTCGGCAAAGATCCGCAGGAGGATCAGCAGCAGCGGCAGGTAGAGCAGCGACGCGCCCAGCGCCATGAGCGAGACGCGGGCCCGGATTCCCGCGTGCGGTCGCACCAGCGCGATCGATCCCACGCCGGAGGCGATGAGCCCGTAGCACAACAGGTCCCGGAATACTCCCGCGCTGCTCCACGTCGAGATGACGCTCGCCGGCACACCCATCAGGTGCGCCAGGTCGAGCAGTTGAGGCAGCCACCCGCCGATCGACGCGATCGCGGCTCCGAGCGCCCAGAGCACCAGGCCGCCCGCGGTCAGCCGCGGGAACCGGATCGGGCGCAGTTCGCTCGCGAGCGGATCGACGATGTGCAGGATGGTCGCGCGGATGGCGACGCCGCACTCGGGGCACGTCCCGCGGATCGAAAGCCCCCGCAGGTTGTACCCGCACGAGACGCAGAGCAGATCCCCGCCCAGTTCGCGCGCGATCCCCGGGCCGCCGGACGACGCCGCGGCGCGCGGACCCGGCGAGGAGGGAGTTTCCGCGGCTCCCGAGCCCGACGGGTCAGGGTTCTGTGAAAAATCGCGCGCCATCACGAGACCGCAAGCGTATCGGAAAGCGGCTCGCCGCAGACGGGGGCTCCCGGAACTCCGCGAGATCAACCCGCGCTGGACGACTTCGATGAGCAACCGCACCCCTCACAGCCCCCGTCCATATACTGCCATCGCAAGCCCACAGAGCGGGGCGAACTGTCAAGCCCCCGCTCCCGACCCGGCCGCCCGATCTGACGGTCTACCGAGCCCCGCGATGAACCCCAGTCCGACGACTTCCGGCGAGACACTCGACAAACTCCGCCGGAATATCGCGGGCGTATTTGTCGGCAATACCGCCGCGATCGACCGCATCCTCTGCACGCTGCTGGCGCGGGGGCACCTGCTGATCGAGGACGTCCCGGGCGTGGGCAAGACGGTGCTCGCCACAGCGCTGGCCAAGAGCCTGGACTGCTCGTTCTCGCGCATCCAACTGACGCCCGACCTGCTGCCCAGCGACATCCTGGGCGTCACGATCTTCGTCCGCGATGGAGGCGGAGGCGGCGTTGCTCCCGGCGCCTCGCACGCCTCGGGGACTTCCAACGGCGCGGCGGCTGCGCCGGGAGTCGGCTCCGGCGGGCGGTTCGAGTTCAAGAAGGGCCCGATCTTCGCCAACATCGTCCTGGCCGATGAGATCAACCGCACCCCGCCGCGCACACAGACTGCGCTGCTCGAAGCGATGTCCGAGGGCACGGTGACGATCGACGGGCGGACGCACGCGCTCGACAAGCCCTTCATGCTGCTGGCGACGCAGAACCCGTTCGACTTCGAGGGCACGTACCCGCTCCCCGAGAACCAGCTCGACCGGTTCTTCATGCGGATCGGGCTGGGGTACCCGGCGCCGGAAGACGAGGCTCGCGTGCTCGCGCAGCGCCCGGCGGAGCATGCGCTGCAGGAGCTCCGCCCCGTCCTCTCGGCGGGCGACGTGCGCCGGCTCCAGGAACAGGTAGACCGCGTGCGCGTCGAACAGGCGCTGCTCGATTACATCGTGGCGATCGCCGGCGCGACGCGCCGGCACCCGGACCTGCTCGTCGGCCTCTCGCCGCGCGGCGCGCTGGCGCTGGCGCAGGCCGCACGCGCAACCGCCGTGCTCCACGGGCGTGACTACGCCATCCCCGAGGACGTCGTCGACAGCGTCCTGCCGGTGTGCGCCCACCGCATCGCGCCGCGTGCGTATACGCCGGTGCACTCGGCCGCGATGCGGGACGAGAGCGATTACCCCCCCGGCTCGCCGCAGGGCATCCTGCTTTCGATCCTGGGGACGATCCCGAGCCCCGCCTGATCCGACGGCGCGGACGCGAGCGTGCACGCGGCCTTCCGCTCAGGCTCGTCGGTCCGGCGCCGGACGACGTACAACAGTTCGTGATTGGTCAGGCGCCCGACGCGCCCCACTTTCTCGCCGCGCGGGTTGTAGATGCCGATCCTCGCGCCCACGTACCGCTGGAACGCGTGCGCGTGCTCGGTCACTTCCGCCCCGGGGAAAGTGTCGCCGAGCATGGCCGCCAGGTCTTCGCGCGACAGAAACCCCTCGTCGTTGAACGACAGGACGACCACGGGCGCGCGGACGCGTTCGAGCACCGCGCGCAGCGCGCCCGCCGAGAGCCGCCGCGAGTTGAACGGGCTGCGCCGCTCGCGAACATCTGACCTCTTACACGCGACGCCGAAGACCTCGGGCTTGTCCCACCGCACGAGCGTTTCCCAGATGTGGTAGTTGCCCAAATAGGCATGCTGGTTGTACGGCGGGTCGATGTACGCCACGTCGGCCTCGAGCGTTGCCGCCGCTTCCAGCGCGTCCAGGCCGTGCGCCTCGCCCTTCCCCGCCGCCGCACGCGGCAGCACTTCGGGCACGCGCAGTTCGAGGGATCGGAACGATCGCGGCGCCCACGACTTGAGATAGGCCATCTGCACGCCGGTGGTGGAGTCAACGCGGTCGGCCGCCTGCATGAGCGAGACCAGCAGCACCGCTTCGATCTCCGGCCCCAGTCCCTTGCGCGCGATCTCCTCCCGGATGGCGTCGATGCGTTCGCCATTCTGGGGCTGGAAGAACCGCGACCGCAGACAGAACGTCTCGGTGATGTACCCCGGCTTCCCGGGCAGGCGGTTGAGTTCGTCGATGAGGCGCGTCGCGTCGGCGAGCACCTCCTCCGCATCCGCCTGGACGTAGCAGCGGGCCAGTGTCAGGGCGTAGGCGTTGTGGTCGTTGGCGATGACGCGGTACCCCTCGCGCTTGAGCGCGTGCCCGACCCGCGAAGTTCCAGAGAACAGATCGAGCACCGACCGGGCGTGGGGCGACGCCTCGCGGACGAGCGAGAGAATCGCGGGCAACAGGACACGCTTGGACCCCAGGTACTTGATCAACGGGCGGATCGTATTGGAATCCCGCCGCGGCGGTCGGCGCGTTACCCTCTCCGACCTGTCGATCAGCCCGATCCCCGCCAGTGAAAGCCCGCTCCATGTCGAACACGACTCCCCCCGCCGCGAACGCCCACGCTCCACGCCCCCCCGCCGCCCCCGGCGTGGGCGCGCCCGACCTGCGGGCCCTGACCGCCGACCTGCTGCAGACCGAGGCCCGCATCCGGCAGGGAGGCGGCCCCAAGGCCATCGAGCGGCAGCACGAGAAAGGCCGCCTGACAGCCCGCGAGCGCATCGCGCGGCTCATCGACCCCGCGCCCCCGCGCGCCAGCAGAGCGGCGCAGGCGACCGGCGAACCCTCGCCCGGCCAGTTCCAGGAACTGGGCCTGTGGGCCGCGTTCGGCATGTATGCAGAGCACGGCGGCGCACCCGGCGCCGGCGTGGTCACGGGGATCGGACGGGTTCACGGCCGGCCCTGCATGATCATCGCCAACGACGCGACGGTGAAGGCCGGCGCGTTCTTTCCCATGACCTGCAAGAAGATCATCCGCGCCCAGACCATCGCGCAGATGGCCCGCCTGCCGCTGATCTACCTCGTCGACAGCGCGGGCGTCTTCCTGCCCATGCAGGAGGACGTCTTCCCCGACACCGACGACTTCGGGCGCATCTTCCGCAACAACGCGGTGCTCTCGGCCGAGGGCATCCCGCAGATCGCGGCCATCATGGGCTACTGCGTCGCCGGCGGCGGCTACCTGCCGGTCCTCTGCGACACGCTGCTGATGACCGAGGGCTCGGGGCTGTACCTCGCGGGCCCCGCGCTCGTGAAGGCGGCCATCGGGCAGGAAGTAACCGACGAGGACCTCGGCGGCGCGAAGATGCACGCGGAGATCAGCGGCACGATCGACTTCCGCGAGCCCGACGACGAGTCGTGCCTGCGGCGCGTGCGCGACATCGTGAGCAAGTACGCGCCGGTCGCCCTCCGCTCGCAGTTGCAGGCCCTCGCCCGCGCGATCGCCGCGACTTCCGCCGACCAGCCCGTGAAAGAGCCCGACGTCGCCGACCTCTTCGCGAAACTCTCGGCGGCGTCCCCCGTGGCCGAACCGACGCGGGCCCCGCGGCCCATGCGTTCCGCCGACGACCTGTACACGCTCTTCACCGACAGGCCCGGGTCGCAGTACGAGGTCCGCGACCTGCTCGCGTGCATCGTCGACGCCCGCAACGAGAACGGCAACCTCGCGCCCGACTTCGACGAGTACAAACCCGAGTACGGCCAGAGCATCGTCTGCGGTTACGCGCGGATCAACGGGCACGCGTGCGGCATCGTCGCCAACCAGAAGAAACTCACGACACGCACGACGGCGACCAAGGGCGCGGGCACGAGCGCCGCGAACAAGAGCGTGCAGATGCCGGGCGTGATCTACGACGACAGCGCCGACAAGGCCGCGCGGTTCATCATGGACTGCAACCAGCGGAAGATCCCGCTGGTCTTCTTCCACGACACAACCGGCTTCATGGTGGGCCGTGAGAGCGAGCAGGGCGGGATCATCCGAGCCGGGGCCAAGATGGTCAACGCGATGAGCAACTGCGTGGTCCCCAAGATCGTCGTGATCACCGGGGGCAGTTACGGAGCGGGGAACTACGCGATGTGCGGGCGCGCGTTCGACCAGTTCATCGCGCTGGCCTGGCCCAGCGCCAAGTGCGCCGTCATGGGCGCCAACCAGGCCACCGGAGTGCTCACGACCATCGAGGAGGCCAGCCGCAAACGCAAGGGCGAGACGATCGACCCCGAGACCCACAAGGAAATCTACGGGGCGATCCACGCGAGCTACACCGAGCAGGCCGACATCCGGCACGGCGCGGCCCGCGGCTGGGTCGACCGGCTCATCGAGCCGCACAAGACCCGCGAGGAACTCGTCGCCGCGCTCGACGCAACCGCCAACTGGGACTACTCCAGGCCCTTCCGCACGGGCGTGCTGCAGACCTGATCTCGATCACTTCGGGCCGATGATCGCCATGGCGAAGCCGTCGTAACCCTTGCCGCCGACGGTCTGCAGCGCGGTCGAAGCGGCCCGCGGCTCCTTGTGCATGAGGTCCATCAGCACGCGGACCGCGCGGACGCGCGGGTCGGTGGACTCGGCGTTGATCACCTCGCCGTCGCGCACGACATTGTCAGCGATGATGACCGTGCCCCCCTCGGGACGCGAAAGTCGCAACGCCCACTCCCAGTACGACGGGTAGTTGTCCTTATCCGCGTCGATGAAGACGAGGTCGAACGGGCCGGCGCCGGACTTCTCGACACCCGGGAGCGTGTCGAGGGCCGCGCCGACGATCACGTCCACCCGGTCGGCCAAACCCGCGTGGGCGATGTTGGCCTTGGCGACCCGGGCGTTCTCGGGGCTGAACTCGAGCGTGGTCAGCCGACCACCCGGACGCAGCCCCCGCGCCAGGCAGATCGCGCTGTACCCGCCGAGTGTTCCCAACTCCAGAACGCGTGCGGGCGCGATGAGCCGGGCCAGCAGAGTCAGGAAGCGTCCCTGCGGCGGAGAGACCGCGATCGGAGGCAGGCCGGCCCGATCACTCTCGCGCAGCGCGTGCTCCAGCGCCGCGTCGGTCGCGTGCAACCGCTCGGTCAGGTAGTCATCGACCTTTGACCAGAGTACCTCAGACAAGCATCACCTCCGCGGAGACTCCGGGACGGGTTGAACGCGGCTCGCGACGAACCCGCCGGCGGGATCGCATCGGGCGCGCGCGACCTCACGGCGTCGTGGGCGCGGGGTCCTGAAACAGGAGCGTGGACAGGTACCGCTCGCCAAAGGAGCAGGCGATGGTGACGATGCGCTTGCCCTTGAACTCGGGCAATGCCGCGAGTCGGGCCGCGACGCAGACGTTGGCGCCGGTCGAGATGCCGCCGAGGATGCCCTCGACCTTGGCGAGTCTGCGCCCCCACTCGAAGGCTTCCTCGTTCGTCACGGTTTCGACGCGGTTGAGCAGCGTGGTGTCGAGGTTCTTGGGGATGAAGCCCGCGCCGATGCCCTGGATCTTGTGCAGCCCCGGCTGGCCGCCGGAGATGACCGGCGAAGTCACCGGCTCGACGGCGATGGCCTGAAATGCCGGGTTGAAGCGGCGAATGTAGCGCGTCACGCCGGTGATCGTGCCGCCGGTGCCGACCCCCGAGACGATCGCGTCGGCCCCGCGCCCGCCGTCGGCGGTCGTGTCGTTCCAGATCTCGGGACCCGTCGTCGCCTCGTGCACGGCCGGGTTCGCCGGGTTGTCGAACTGCTGCGGCATGAACGCGTCGGGCGTCTGATCGACCAGTTCCTGCGCTCGCGCAACCGCCCCGCGCATGCCCTTGTCCGCCGGCGTCAGCACCAGTTCCGCGCCCAGTTGCTTGAGCAGCGCCCGGCGCTCGACGCTCATCGACTCGGGCATCGTGAGCGTGAGCCGGTAGCCCTTGGCGGCGCACACGAACGCGAGCGCGATGCCCGTGTTGCCGCTGGTCGGCTCGATGATCCGCGAGCCCGGATCGCTCACGCCCCTGGTGCCCGGCGGACGCAGGCGCCCGTCCTTCTCCGCGGCCTCGATCATCGCACGCCCGATACGGTCCTTCACCGACGCCAGCGGGTTGTTGAACTCCAGCTTGAGCAGCACTTCCGCGTGCGTGGACGGGATGATCCTCGACAGTCGCACCAGCCGCGTGTCGCCGATGCAGTCGATGATCGAGCCGTACGTGCGGTTGTTGAGCGTGGCGCGGGGCTTGGCGGAGACGTGCGAAGTCATGGCGGGCTCACGAGGGTTGATTCGAGCGCTCGTAAATACTCGGGCCGCAGTTTACACACAACCAGGCGACGCGATACAGCCGGAACTCGGCTCTGCACAGCGCTGGACCTGCCGCAGGGGCATGGCGGTCGCGGCAGTCCTCCGCCAGCGCAGCGGCTTCACGACTCCGTCACGTCGTACCGCGCGGCGTAGCGGCCGCTCTCCTGCTTGTTCAGTTGGCGGACGATGTCGTTGACCAGCGTGCTGGCGCCGAAGCGGAACCAATCGGGGTCGAGCCACCGGTCGCCGAGGGTTTCCTTGAGCATGACGAGGTAGTGCAGCGCTTCCTTGGCCGCGCGAATGCCCCCCGCGGGCTTCATGCCGATCATCTGGCCCGAGCTCAGGTACGCGTCCCGGATCGCTTCGAGCATGACGAGCGTCACGGGCATGGTCGCGGCGGGCTGCACCTTGCCGGTGCTCGTCTTGATGAAGCCGGTCCCGGCCGGCCCCTGGCCGCCGTCGGCGAGCAGCGCCTCGATCGCCAGGTCGCTGGCGCGCCGAACGTTGTCGAGCGTCTCGAGTTCACCGGTCTCCAGGATCACTTTCAGGTGCACGTGCGCCGGGCCGCCCAGGGACGCGCTGGCCGAGCAGACGTCCTTGATCTCGCGGATCTCCTTGGCCACTTCGTCGAAACGCCCCGCCAGGAACGCGCCGCGGTTGATGACCATGTCGATCTCGTCGGCGCCGGCGCGAACGGCTTCCTGCGTGTCGCGGATGCGCACGCTCAGCGGGAACTGGCCGGAAGGGAAGCCCGTCGCGACGGCCGCGACTTTGATGTGCGTTTGGTGCGCCGAGACGCTTCGCGGGCTCTCCTCGCGCCCGCCGAACTCGCGGAGCGCTTCGAGTGCATGGGGAATCATGGACGGGTAAACGCACACCGCGGCGACCGACGCGAGGGGCCCTTGCATGGTGAAGCCCGGGCACACCGCCTTGCGGCACAGCGCCCGCACCTTCTCCGGCGAGTCCTTGCCCTCCAGCGTCGTCAGGTCCACCATGCGCAGCGCCAGCAGGAGCCCGGCGTTCTTCGCGGCGTTCTTGATCGAACGCGTCTTGAACGACGCCGCACGCGCCTCGGCCATCACCGTGTCCACCGTTCGTCGCGACATGGACCAAGTGTAAGCCCCAGCGCGGGCGCGACCCGCCCCGCTCTGTCCGTACACTCCCCGCGTGTTCAAGATCGACCTGCACACCCACATCCTCCCGCCACCGGGGCGGTGGCCCGACTGGACCAAACGCTCCGGTTACGCCGGATGGATCGAACTGGGGCGCGTCGGCGCGTCGGACGGTCCCGCCGGTGACGGCGCGCTCGCCCAGGCCGGTTGCGCGTGCGCCCGCATGCAGCGGACCGAGCCGGACGGCTCGCGCACATTTTTCCGCCAGATCGACGCGAACTGCTGGGACCCTGCGGCGCGACTGCGCGACATGAGCCGCACGCGCGTCGGCGCGCAGGTGATCAGCACGGTGCCGGTGCTGTTTTCGTAC
>CALMQD010000414.1 GCA_937871415.1 uncultured Phycisphaerales bacterium
CCGGCCTCGAGCGAGCCGGTCCAACCCTTGAAGAAGGAGTCGGGATCGGCGGGGGCCGGGGCGGCGGCGGCGGGGTCCGCCGGCTGGGAGTAGGTCTCGGCGGCGTCGAGGGTGAGGGCCGATCGGGCGCTCTCGCTCAGCGAGGCAGTTTCCGCGGCGAGCGCGAGCGGCGCCGTGGCCGCCAGGCCCGCGACGGCCGCGAGGGTGAACGCGCCGAGTCGGCGCCGAGAGCCAGAGTCGAACGAACAACGGGTCGGGTGCATCTGCAAGTTCTCCGTGGATGCAGCGTGAAGAAGAGTGGCGCGGCGCGCCGAGCGCCCGAGAGGGAGGCCCTGCGGATCGCCGCGTGAAAAACGGGGGGCGAGCCTACGGGTTTGCCGTGAGCGGGCAAGGGAGGATCGAAGAACTTGTGGAACGAATGTGGGGCAGTTGTCGGTTGCGGCGCGTAGCATCTCTTCCCCCCGGGGAAAGTCCCCATAAAGAACGACTCGGAGGCGCATCCGCCGTCATGCCCATCCTCTCCGCGACCAACCTGAAGTACTCGATCGGGACGCGTGTGCTGCTCGACGGAGTGTCGTTGTCGCTGGACGCCGGGCAGCGCGTGGGGCTGGTGGGGCGCAACGGGCAGGGCAAGACGACGCTGCTCCGGATTCTGGCGGGGAAGCTGCAGCCCGACAGCGGGACGGTGAACCTGCAGCGCGGCTGCCGCGCGGGGTACCTGTCGCAGGACCCGGTGCTGGACCTGAGCAAGACGCTGCACGAGGAGGCGAGCACGGGGCTGGAGGAACTGGGGAGGCTGCACGAGCAGCTGGACGCGCTGTACCACGAGATGAGCGAGCCGCACGCGCAGGAGCCCGAGACGCTGGAGCGGCTGCTCAAGCGTCAGGACGAACTGCAGCACCGGCTGGAGCAGTTGGGCGGGTATGCCGTGGAGCACAAGGTGGACGCGGTGCTGCACGGGCTGGGGTTCACCGACGCGCAGTTCGGCGTGCCGGTGTCGGGTCTGTCGGGGGGGCAGAAGGGGCGGCTGGCGCTGGCGAAACTGCTTCTGGAGAACCCGGACCTCCTGCTGCTGGACGAGCCGACGAACCACCTGGACATCGCGGGTCGCGAGTGGCTGGAAGAGTTCCTGGCGGAGGAGTTCAAGGGGGCGGTGCTCATCATCTCGCACGACCGGTACGTGCTCGACCGGGTGGTGGAGCGGATCGAGGAGGTCGAGGCGGGGCGGCTGATCGAGTACCCGGGGAACTACACGGCGTTCCGCGAGATCCGGGCGATGCGGCTGCTCACGCAGCAGCGTGCGTACGAGAACCAGCAGTCGCAGTGGGCCAAGGAGGAGGAGTTCATCCGGCGCTTCCGCGCGGGCCAGAGGGCCAAGGAGGCGCAGGGGCGGCAGAGCAAACTCGAGCGGCAGAAAGAGCTCTTCTCGATCGAGCGCCCGGCGGAGATGGCGAGCATCCACATCCGCCTGCCCGAGGCGCCGCGCTCGGGCGACCAGGTGGTGACGCTGCGCGAAGCGGAGAAGAAGTTTCCCGCGCGGGGCGCGGGCGCTTCGGCGGACGACGGCGAGGGCGGCGGCGCTGGGGCCGCGTACGGCGCGGGCGAGCGCGTGCTGTTCCACGACCTGTCGCTGACGATCTCGCGCGGCGAGCGGTGGGGGATCATCGGGCCCAACGGCGCGGGCAAGACGACGCTCATCAAGTGCCTGCTGGGCCAGAGCGAACTGACGTCGGGCTTCTCGCGTCTGGGCGCGAACGTCGTCATCGGGTACTTCGCGCAGTTGCCCAGCGAGCAGGACGGCGACCTGCCGGTCTTTGAGTATTTGCAGCGGGCGATCCGGCGTGAGAACCCGGGCGCGCTCATGAGCGAGCAGCAGGCGCGAGACCTGGCGGGCATGTTCCTCTTCAGCGGACGCGACCAGGACAAACTCATGGGGTCGCTCTCGGGGGGCGAGCGCTCGCGGGCGCGCCTCGCCGCGCTCCTGGCTTCGGCGAAGAACCTCATCGTTCTCGACGAGCCGACGAACCACCTGGACATTCCCTCGGCGGAGCGGCTGGAAGCGGCGCTGCGTCGCACCGAGGACGGCGAGGGGTACCAGGGAACGCTCCTGCTCATCTCGCACGACCGCGCGCTCATCGACGCGACGTGCGATCACCTGCTGGTCTTCGACGGGCAGGGGAACGTGGAGGTGTTCCTCGGGACGTACTCGGAGTTCCACCGGCGGCAGGTGGAGCGGCAGCGGGCGGCGCAGCAGGCGTCGGAGCAAAAGGCCGCGCGGGCGAAGGCAGCCGAACAGAATGCTGCCAGGGCCGACCTGAAGAACGGCAAGGGTGTGGCGAAGGGCGCGCCGACTTCATCCCCGGCTGCGGGGTCGAAGGGCGCGGTTTCCGCGGCGCCGTTGCCGGCCGGAAGGCCGAGCGGGCCGGGGGCGGGGTCCATACCCGGGGCGGCGCCGAAAAAGGGCCCGCCGCTGGCGCGAAAGCGGTGACTACTTCGTTGGCTGGGT
>CALMQD010000415.1 GCA_937871415.1 uncultured Phycisphaerales bacterium
CGCGGCCCCGGAGTTGTCGGACTCGGTGGGCATGGGAAGGGTCAGCGTACGCGGGTCGCGTGAACGCGCCGTGTCCGCACCGACGGGTCATCGTCGTTTGCGTGCGGGACGCGTCAACTGTGGAAAAGCCGCGTCCCTGTCTCGCAGCCGCCAACATGGATGAGTCGAGACCTGTTCGGGTTCAGAACGGATCGTGATCGATTTTCTCTTCATTTATCGATCATGTACTAGGCAAAATTGATGGATAAAGTGGTTGGGCTCGATCATGACCTGGAACTGGCAACGCCCCGACTGGCCGAGTTTCTCTTTCGACGCCTCACGACTGGTGCAGGCCGAGCGTGCTTTCCTGCGCGGCGCCGGGGTGTTCATCGGGAGTGTCGAGCACCTCGAGTTCGGAGAGCGGGAGCGCGTGCTGGTGGAGTCGATGGTGCGCGAGGCGGTCACGACCTCGGCGATCGAGGGTGAGGCGCTCAACCGCGAGAGCGTCCAATCGTCGCTCATGCGCGCGCTGGGGCTCGATGCGCCGACACTACGCGTGCGTCCGCAGGAGCGCGGCATCGCGGAAGTGCTGGTCGACCTGTACCGCCGTCCGACGGAGTCGCTCACCCACGAGCGCTTGTGCGACTGGCACCGACGGATCATGGCGGGGGCCATGGCCGGAGGCTCCTATCGCGCCGGGCCGGAACCGATGCGGATCGTTCCCGGGCGTGCAGAACGTCCGCACGTTCACTTCGAGGCGCCGCCGAGCGCCCGCGTTCGGGCCGAGATGGGCCGCTTTCTCGATTGGTTCGCTGGGACCGAGCACCAAACCGGCATCCTTGCGCGGGCGGGCATTGCGCACCTCTATTTCGAGTCGATCCACCCCTTCGAGGACGGCAACGGGCGCGTCGGCCGGGCGGTCGCGGAGCTGGCGTTGGCGCAGGGAGCCGGGCGCGCGTTTGTGAGCGCGCTCTCCCCGACGATGCTGCGCCACCGTCGCGAGTATTACGAGGCGCTCGCGCGCGCAAGCACAACCAACCGGGTGACAGACTGGCTCGCCTGGTTTGCCGGCGCGGCCCTCGAGGGTCAGTCGCGAGCGTTGGCGCTTGTGGAGTTCACCATCGACAAGGCGCGGTTCCTCGCGCGCTTCGCGCCGCGGTGCAATCCGCGCCAAGCCGCGGCCCTGCGGCGCGTTCTCGACGAAGGGCCCGACGGGTTCGAGGGCGGCCTGAGCGCCCGCAAGTACATAGCGATCACCGGCGCCTCGACGGCGACGACCACCCGCGACCTGTCCGGATTGGTGGAGATGGGGGCCGCGAACCGGGTCGGCGAGAAGCGCGCGACGCGTTACGTCCTGAACGTGGCGCCGCGCCCGGTGGGGCATGTGCGCGTCGACGAAAGCGGCGGAATCGTGCAGGATGGCCGGAAAGACTGAGTCGGCCGTGGGGCGCTCCGCGACCGAAACCTCGAAAAAACGGGTCCGAGAACCGCGGCGGCGCGAAGCCGGGCGGCGCCGAGGCCGATGGTGTGTCCAGCGTCCCCGCTCGCTCAGGGCGGCGCGGGGGCCATTCG
>CALMQD010000416.1 GCA_937871415.1 uncultured Phycisphaerales bacterium
CTCCCCCGCCGACCGGCGCCGATCGGCCCGGGTCCGGCGCGCCGAGCGGACCGACCTCGGCGGCCATCACGCCTTCGTCTACCTCTTCGACGGGCGCCTCGTGCACGAGGGGCTGGGCGCGCTGTTGTCGCACCGGCTCACGCAGCGCCGGCGCACGACCGTCATCGCCACCGCCACCGACCAGGGCTTCTCGCTCGCCTCCGCCGACCCGCTCGGCCTCGACGAAGCCGCGTGGCGCGGGCTCTTCACGCCCGACCGTCTGCTCGAAGACCTGCTCGCCTGCGTGAACAGCAGCGCGCTCGCCCGGCGCCAGTTCCGCGACATCGCGCGCGTCGCGGGCCTGGTCATCACCGGGTACCCGGGCTCGCGCAAGCCGACGCGCCACCTCCAGGCCTCGAGCGAGATGTTCTACGACGTCTTCGAGCAGTTCGACGCCGGCAACCTGCTGCTCGATCAGGCACGCCGAGAGGTGCTCGACGCGCAGCTCGAGGTCGCGCGGATCCGGGCCGCGCTCGAACGGCTCAGCGGCGCCGTCCTGCGCCTTGTCGAACTCCGCCGCCTCTCTCCGCTCGCGTTCCCCATCTGGGCCGAGACCCTCCGGGCGACACAGGTCACCAGTGAACTCTGGAGTGACCTTGTGCAGAAGATGTCGATGCGCCTGGAGCGGGAGGCGGGCGGGGGGTAACCTGTGCCCTGATGCTCAGCGTGGCCCACGCCAACGAGGAGTTCCTGCTGCTGCACGAGCGGGCGATCTGGTGGGAGCGCCTGCGCGCGGTCGTCGTCGCCGACCTGCACCTGGGCAAGGGCGACGCGTTCCGCGCCGGGGGCGTGCCCGTGCCCGACGGCGCGACCCACGCCGACCTCGCCCGCCTGAGCGCCGTCGTCGAGCGCTTCGACGCCGAATGTCTCTTCATCCTCGGCGATCTGTTCCACGCCCGGTCCGGCAACACCCGCGCCACACTCGGGGCCCTGTCGGACTGGCGCCGGCGGCATCCGCACCTGCACGTGAGCCTTGTCCGCGGGAACCACGACCTGCGGGCCGGTGATCCCCCCGCATCACTGGGCATCGAACTCCTCGACGCTCCGGCGCGGGTCGATCCAGACGCGCCCGCGCCCGGGGTCCTGCTCGCCCACGAGCCCCCGGAACCCGGCGCGTCCGACGCCGCGGGGTTCACGCTCTGCGGCCACCTGCACCCGGCGGTCTCCCTCTCCCACGCGTCGGGCCTGGGCGGCCTGCGGGCCCCCTGCTTCTGGTTTTCCCCGGCGCGCGCCGTGCTCCCGGCCTTCGGCTCTTTCACCGGTTCGGCGGCGATCCGCCCCACGCGCCGGGACCGCGTCTTTGCCGTTGGTCCCGACTGCGTCGCCGAGGTGCGCCCGGCCTTTGCAATCGCGTAAACGTTTGGTAGCCTTTGTCTGCCGGGCTCCATCTCGTGGGTCCGCGACATCTTGTGGTATGCACTCGGTGAGTGTGTGCAAAGGAGCACATCGTGGGACACTCGACCGGCCGTGTTTCATTCGGCGAAAAGACGCCCGCCAAGGCGCCTTCCGAGAAGCCATCGGCCTTTGACAAGGAAAACCGCCCCAAGCTCATCGGCGCGGCGGCTCTGCTGCTCGTCGTGCTGGTCTTCTTCGCCTACCGCTTCGGCGCACTGGGCGGCGGGGACCAGGAAGCGGCACAGTCCGCCGGCGAGGCGGCGTACGTCGATCCGCCCGCCGACCCGTCCGGGAAGCCGCGCGAACCCGTGCGCCACACCCCGCCCGAAGAGCGCCCGACGCACGCGCCCGACGAGCCGATCCTGCCCCGCGCCGGCAGTTGACCCGGCCCGGTCCTCGGGCTTGTACGGCGCCGGTGTGCGCGCCGCTCACGCCGCCGGTTTGCGCGAGGTGTCGGCGCCCTGCGCGGACGTGCCCACGGTCTCCCGCTGGCCGATCCTCCGCTCCGTGCCCGCGATCGTGCGCGCGATGTTGCCCCGGTGCTTGGAGATGACCAGCGCCGCCAGCAGCGCCGACAGCAGCAGGTAAGGCCACAGCACCGGCGCCGCGGCGCCCGCCTCTTCGCCGGCAATCGCCTGACGCCACGACGCCGGCGCCCAGCGCTGCGCCAGCACGAACAGCGGCAGCGCGATCGCCGCCAGGCACGACGAGATACCGACCATGCGCGTCAGCCGGGCCGAAAGGCCCCAGACCACGGCGCTCCCCAGCACCGCGATGGTGAGGACTGGAAAGACGCCGAGCATCGCGCCGAAACTCGTCGCGACGCCCTTGCCCCCTTTGAACCTCAGCCAGACCGGGAACAGATGCCCCAGGATGCACGCGGTCGCCACGCCCAGCCAGCCGAGCAGGAGTTCCGCGCTCGCGCCGGGATTGTTGACGGCGCCGAGCAACAGGCCGCCCACGAGCGTCGGAACCAGCCCCTTGAGAAAGTCGAGCGCGAAGCAGAGCAGGCCGAGCCTGGGGCCCAGCACGCGCCACACATTCGTCGCGCCGATGTTGCCCGAACCGTGCCGGCGGATGTCGATCGGCCCGCCGGGCGCGAGGAAGCGCGCGATGAGCAGGCCGAACGGGACCGAACCGACGAGGTAGGCGCCCGCCCACAGGGCGTAGGTCAGTGGAGTCACGCGGCAAGCGTACCCGCGTCCGAGAACGCTCTGCGGGAACCCCGCGCCCGCGTCGGCGAACGATCGGGCGGGCTCGGCGGGCGATCCGGAATGTCCCGCCCGCGGTGATGTTCGAGACGCCCCGGCCGGGGGCCGATCTTTCCCGTGCCCAGGTGCGACGGGCGGAGTGGGGTGGGGGGGGGAGGGGGGGCGATGCCTGGGGCTTGCTTCATTCTCGGGATCCATCCATGACCCAGGTCGCCTCTCGCCTGATGAACGCCCGCCAGATGCTCCAGCAAGGCAAGTTCGCCCAGGCGCGAGCGCTGCTGACCCAGTGTCTGCAGAAAGACCCGAACGAGCAGAACGCGCTGGTGATGATGCGGTTCTGCCTGGCTCACATGGGCGAGCACCAGCAGGCGCTGTTCTACGCCCGCAAGGCCGCGGGACTGTTCCCGGACAACGCCGACATCCAGACGAACCTCGCGAGTTCCTACGCCAGCCTGGGCGACCAGGACCAGGCGCTCAAGGCGGCGCAGCGCGCAATCGAGATCAACCCCCAGCACGCCCAGGCGCGGCTGGCCCTGGCCGCGATGTGCTCGGGCACCCACCGATACCTCGACGCCTTCGAGCATGCGCGCGAGGGGCTCCGCCAGCACTCCGGCACGATCGGCTTCGCGATGTACGCCGCCACCTCGCTGATCGCCATGGGGCGGGCCGACGAGGCGGCGCGCGACCTGCGCCCCATCGCCGCGGCGTTCCCGGCGAACTACGAGCTCATGATCATCATGGCCTCGGCGCAGATGTACGCCGCCGGCGGCGATCCCGAGGAGGTCGTCGG
>CALMQD010000417.1 GCA_937871415.1 uncultured Phycisphaerales bacterium
TCGTCGTAGTTGAAGAACGTCTCGACACCGAAATCCGGCGCGGCGTGGCCGTGGAGGTGCTCGTGCGGGTGGTCGTGATCGCGCCCGCCGGTCGCGGGCGCTTCGGCGTCGACCCGCAGGCCGGTCGCCATCGACTCGGGCGGGCCGTAGGGCCCGACGATGTTGCCGGGGTTGAGCAGGCACAGGGGGTCGAACGCGCTCTTGACGGCGCGGAACGCCGCGACCAGTTCGGACCCGAAGAAGCGCTCGATGAGCGGGCCGCGAACCTTCCCGTCGCCGTGCTCGCCCGACATGATGCCGCCGCAGGCGCGGGCGAGGTCGGCGACTTCGACCGCGATGCGGACCATGCGCTCGCGATCGGCGGGGTCGTGCAGGTCGATCATCGGGCGGACGTGCAGGACGCCGACGGAGGCGTGGGCCCAGTAGGCGGCCCGGGTGCCGTGGCTCGCGACGATCTTCTTGAACTCGCGGACGAACTCGGCGAGCCGCTCGACGGGGACGGCGTTGTCCTCGACGAAGGTGATCGGCTTGCGGGCGCCGGGCAACCCGTGCAGCAGCGGCTCGCCGGCCTTTCGCAGCGCCCAGGCCTTGAGCATCGCGCCCGCGTCGGTAGAGGTCGAAACACCGCCGGGCAGGAGCCCCGGGAGCGTTCCGAGCAGTCGCGATGTCTTCTCGAACGCCTCTCCGAGCTGCTGAGCGGGCGGGATCCCTGCGTGGCCCGGCGCCGGCTCGAAGGCGAAGAACTCGACATAGAGGACGGCCTTGGGCTCGTTGCGCTCGGCGCTCGCGCCGGGGAGGAGTTCGACGTACCGCCGGTACTCGATGTTGCCCCGCGCCGCGTCGAGCACCACGTCGTCGAGCAGTTCGACCGCCGAGAGCCCCAGGGGCAGTCCGAGGCTCAGCAGCGGCTGCACGGCGTCGATCGCGGCCTCGAGCGTCGAGAACGACGCGACGAGCAGGCCCTTCTTCGCCGGCGTGGGCATGAGGCGCACGCGCGCGCGGGTGGTGAGCGCGAGCGTGCCCTCGCTGCCGCACAGCAGCGGCGCAAGGTCGAGCGTCTCCGCCGTGGCGCCGGCGTCGATCTGCGCAAGGATCATGTCGAGCGCGTAGCCGGCGTTGCGGCGGATGGTGCGCGGGAAGCGCTCACGGATGAGCGGAGCGACGGACAGAACGGTGTCGATCACGCGCTGGGCCAGCGCCGCGATCGCCGGGTCGCGCCGGGCAGCGCCGGGCGCTCCGCCTCGCTCCAGCCACGCGCGACGACCCGGAGAAGCGGGATCGGCGAGGGCGGCCTCGATGGCGAGGATGTTCTCGCTCGTGCGTCCGTAGCGGATGGAGCGCGCCCCCGCGGCGTTGTTGCCCAGGCACCCGCCGATGCACGCCTGGCGGCTCGTCGCCGGATCGGGCGCGAAGAACAGCCGCTCGCCGCGCCGCGCCAGTTCCTCGTTGAGTTCGTCGACGGTGCATCCCGGCTCCACCTCGACGTAGTGGCCCTGCCACGCGCCCGGCCGCGCCGGATCCGAGGCCACCCCCGCGACACGCTGCACCGGGCCGATCGACCGGCAGTGCGGCGAGAGGTCGAGAACGATGGCTCGGTTCGTGCACTGACCGGCGAGCGACGTGCCCCCGCCCCGCGGGAGAAGGGGCGCCCGGTGCTTCACGCACCACTCCAGCACGCGTGCGGCGTCGTCGACGCTCGCCGGGACCACGACGCCCAGCGGCTCCTGCTGATACAGCGATGCGTCGGTGGAGTAGAGCAACCGGTCGTGGCGCGAGAATCGGACCTGCGAGCCGGTGCCTCGCAGCAGTTCAACCAGGTCGGCTTCCATCGCGTCTTCGTCCGCGCGCCGCCCCGGCGCGGGGCTAAGGGGACGAGCGGGAAGCACGGGCAACGTGGGCATGGTGGATTGTCGGCGGGGTCAGCCCGAGAAGGCACAAGGAAAGGGGGTAAACCGTCGAATTGGCCGTTATCGTGCCTAACGACCGATATTTGAAGGACTTAGAAGCAAGTGTATCCGGTGCCGCAGGCACGGACATTCCCCGGCATTCGAGTGATCCCCCGAAGTTGCAGCGGCCGCTTGTTTACACCCGGAACGGGTGTTATTTTCGTCACACGGGAGGCCTGACGCCTTCCGGATGAGGAAGAGAGACCGCTGCGGCGCGCAGACTGCTTTCCCTCAAACAACTCGGCCCACATGCCGGCACCCGCCGGACGAGTGTGCCTCACTCCACGTTCTCTCGCGTCCCACAACAACGACGCGTCAAACACCCCGGCTGAGGGCAGCCGGGGTCGTTTGTTTCTGGAGCGTGCATGCCCCGAGCCCCGGCGCGAGTGCGGGGCAAGTCCGGGCGCCGAGAGGCGAGGCGTCACTTGAGTTCGTGCTCGCCCCGGGCGCGACGCTGCTCGTTGAGGTACCGCAGTGCCGCCGGATGATCCTTCACGAGTTTGATCAGCTGGCTCGTGGTGCTCCCGAGCCGGAGCGCGGCCTTGGCGACGTCCCACCTCGCCGCGGCGATCACGTCGAGCGCCTCGGCGAGCATCGCGGGATAGTCGTCGTGCTCGGGGCTGCAGGCGATCCGCCCGTTCCGAACGCGCGAGCGGAACAGGCCGGACCCGATCTCACCCACGGGCACGGGCGTTCGGACGTGGATCGCCAGCAGAAGCCGGAGGCGGCGGAGCGCGACGGACTTGTTCTCGCTCTGGCTGCGGCGTTCGTCGGCGCGGGCCTCCACGTCCGCGGGCTTGTAGCGGACGAAGACCTGGGTCTCGACCTTGTTGCGGTGCTGACCTCCCGGGCCGCCGGTGGCGCGCCCCGTGCCGATCTCGCAGTGCTTGAGCAGTTCCGGCACGTCGAGGCACGACGGGTGCGTCCAGCGCCAGTTCGGGTCGGTGCGTTTCGCGTGGTCGTGATGGGGATCGGTCGGGTGCATCAGGAGCCCGTGGTGGGGACCGCGCCGGTGGACCAGGGATCACCGATCCGGTCTCGCTCGAGCCAGAGGGCCGAACCGAGCCCGGCGATCATCGCCGCGTTATCGAGGCAGTATTCCAGCGCGGGGAGGACCACGGGCAGGCGACGTTCGGCGGCGAGGCGCTCGAGTTCGGACCGGAGGAGCGAGTTGGCGCTGACGCCGCCGCCGACGAGCAACGCGCGGCAGTGCGGGTAACGCTCGAGCGCGCGCCCGAGCTTGAGCACGATCGTGGCGACGGCGGCGCGCTGGAAAGTCGCGGCGACCTGCGCGGCCGGACGCGTGACCGGGTCGGGCTCGCCGCGCGCCAACCGCTTGTCTTTGACGCGCCGGCTCTCGGGCACGCCCCGGTAGGCGTAGAGCGCGGCGGTCTTGAGGCCGGAGAATGAGAAGTCGAGCGAGTCGGGCGCGATGCGCGCGATCGGGAAGCCGTCGCGATCGGGCTCGAGCGCGGCCGCCGCGTGCGCTGCGGCGAGCCGATCGAGGCTCGGACCCCCGGGGAACGGAAGGCCCAGGATCGCGGCGACCTTGTCGTACGCCTCGCCGATCGCGTCGTCGATCGTGCCGGCGATGCGTGTGCACCGGGTGGGCGATTGGCAGAGATAGAGCGACGTGTGCCCCCCCGAAATCACCAGCCCCAGCGCCGGGAAGAGCTCTTCGACCGGGCGCAACGGCGCCGGGTCGCAGTCTCGCCCCAGCAGGCCGGCGTAGAGGTGCGCGTGCACGTGGTCCACCGCGATGAACGGAATGCCGAGCGACAGGGCCAGCCCCTTGGCGGCGGCGACGCCCACCAGGAGCGAACCGATCAGCCCCGGGCGGTTGCCGACGGCGATCAACTCGATCTCGGTGAGCGAAACGCCCGCGGCCTCGAGCGCCCCGCGGACGACGGGCGTGATGCGCTCGGCGTGGGCCCGACTGGCGATCTCGGGAACGACGCCCCGGTACTCCGCGTGCAGATCGTGCTGGCTCGCGATGATGTTCGACCGCACGCGGCGCGAGTCCTCGACGACGCTCGCGGCGGTCTCGTCGCAGCTGGTCTCGATCCCGAGCACCAGCCGGCGCGCTCCGCGTCGATGCCCGCTCGTCGGCCCGACGGTCAAGGCTGCGGCTCCGACGGAGGCGTTTGGGGCTCGGGGTTGGGTGGCGCCGATGCCGAAGGATCCGTCGGGGCGTGGTCGGGCTCCTTCGGGGCGGTCGGATCGGGGCTCGGCGTCGGCGTCTGCGCGGCGGGCTTGATCGGCTCGACGTCCGCGTTGGCGAGCCAGCGCTCCAGGTCGCGCCCGGTGATGCGGAGCGTCGCGACGAGCTTGCCGTCCTTGTCGCGCACCTCCACGGTGCCGTCGTTGAGCTTGAGATCGTCGCTCCACAGGTCGGCGACCTGGTGCGGCTTCTCGCCCGTTTCCGCGGCCTTCTCGAGGGCACGGGCGCGCTTGTCGAGACGCGCCAGCTCCATGGCGGTCAGACGTTCGGCCCTCTCCAGGTCGCGCAGTTCCTTGATGGCGATCTGGCCGTGCTGCGCCTGCACGTCGCTGATCGGCTCGAACTTGCCCGTCGAGACTCGCGTCCGCATCACGCGGAGAGCCGCCGCCAGGGGCAGGTCCTTTGCTTCGTGTTCGACCCAGTCGGGGTCGGACCATTGCTCCGCGGGCCGGTCGGCGCCCGGGTCGGCCCGCCGGCGAAGGACGTCGAGGTCGCGCCGGCGCGTAAGGCGATCGGCGAGCTGGTCGTCGGTCTCGGGAACGAAGAAACCCGGCGTCGGGTCGACGCCCCACTGCGTCGACTCGTCCTCGCGCTGGATCAGCCGCCCCGACGGGAGGTAGTAGCGCGCCGTGGTCAGTTTGACCTGCGCGTTGGTCTGGTGGCTCAGCGGCAGGACGGTCTGCACGAGCCCCTTGCCGAAGGTGCGCGAACCGAGGATCGTGGCTCGGTGGTGGTCCTGCAGCGCGCCCGAGACGATCTCGCTCGCCGAGGCGGAGAGGCCGTCGACCATGACGAGCAACGGCAGATCGGGGCTGACCTGCACGTAGCCGCTCGCGGGGTCGTGAGCCGTCGCCGCGATGGTCTGGTTCATCCCGAGCGCGTTGTTGCGTCCCTTGACCGAGACGATCGTGCCCGAGTCGATGAAGAGATCGGCGATCTCGATCGCGGCCTCGAACGCGCCGCCGGGGTTCTCGCGCAGGTCCAGGATCAGCCCTTGCAGTTCGCCCCCCGGCTTGCCGTCGGCGGTGGGTGCGGCGGCCTCGTTCATCGCCGCGGAGATCGCGTCGCTGAGTTCTTCCGCGGCGGTGGGCGTGAACTGAGACAGCCGGAAGTAGGCGATGCGCTTCTCGGGATCGATGAGCCAGTTCCACCCGCCGTGCAGGTCGTCCGGGCCGGACTCCCGCAGTCGGTCGACGCCGCGCACGGAGCGCGACGTGATCTGGGCGCGCTTGATGTCGAAGGGGATCTCCTGCCCGTCGCGGAGGACGGTGAAGTGCACGGGCTCGCCCTCCTTGCCGACCAGGAGCTTGACGCAGTCGTCGACGGGCTTGTTGTAGGTGCTCTCGTCGCCGATCTTGATGATGCGGTCGTTGGGGAGGACGCCCGCGAGCAGCGCCGGCGAGTCCTCCATCGGCGAAACGACCGTGAGCCAGCCGTCGCGCGACTCGACCTCGCACCCGATGCCGCAGTACTGGCCCGTCATTTCCTTCTCGAAGTTGTCCCGGTCGTCGGGCGGGATGTACTCGGCGTACGGGTCGTCGAGGCTCTCGATGAGCCCGTCGATCGCGCCGCGCACGAGCTCGTCGGGCTTCTTTTCCTCGACGAATCCGTAGCGGATGGTGTTGAAGACATCCTCGACCGGGCCCAGCGGTGGCGCGCCCAGCGCGGCGCTGACCGCGGGCAACCGGACCACGAACACCCCGCCCAGGAACGCGAGGATCATGAGCAGGACGGTGAGCCGAAACGCCGCACCGCGCGAGCGCGGCGAGCGCGATGCACCGCGGGAGCGCGGGCCGGAAGCGATCGGTTCCATGAGCAATGCCCGAGGGTCAGCGGCGTCGCCCGCGAACGCCGGCCCGTCGAAGGGCGCGTGGGCAGGGTCGGGGCGGCGGCGGGACGCCGGGGAGTCGTTTGCGGATTCGGACATGACTGGGTCCACGGGTGGGGTGGCGAGCATCAGGGCAAGGGTAAGCGGGGATCGCCGGACTGAACGGTCTGCTCTGCCGGTGATACCCGCCCGCCCGACCTATCGTTCGCGGCTTTTTATGCCCCCCCCCAAAGAACGAGCGACAATCAAGGTCCAGGCGGAACGTGCGGTGCTGGCGGCCGTCCGTCTGCCGGACTCGGTGTACGACCAGGCCAACCCCTTTGGCGAACTGACCGCTCTGGCCGAGCAGGCCGGGGCGGTGGTCGTGGGCGAGGTCGAGCAGCGCCGGCAGAAACCGGAGGCGGGGACGTTCATGGGCTCGGGGAAGCTGGAAGAGGTTCGGGGGCTCTGCGAGGAGTTGGGCGCGAGCGTGGTGATTTTCGACCACGATCTTTCGCCGCGCCAGATCGCGAGCATCGAGGAGATCGTGGGCCGCAAGATCATCGACCGGTCGGAACTGATCCTGGACATCTTCGCCAGCCGCGCCACGACGCACGAGGCGAAACTGGCGGTGGAACTGGCGCAGTTGCAGTACACCTACCCACGTCTGCGAGCGATGTGGGACCACCTGGAGCGCATCACGGGCGCGGGCGGGATCGGCGGCATCGGGACGCGCGGCCCGGGCGAGCAGCAGCTCGAGATCGACCGGCGACTGGCGCAGCGCAAGCGTCTGTCGCTCGAGCGCGAGCTGAGCGAGATCCACGGGCGCAAGCGGCGGATGGTGCAGGAGCGCAAGCGCGACCACTTCACCGTCGGCATCGTCGGTTACACCAACGCCGGGAAGAGCACGCTGTTCAACGCGCTGACCGGGCTCTCGCCGAGCGGGGGCGGCGCCTACGCCGACGACCGCGTGTTCGCGACGCTCATTACGCGCACGCGCGAGTGGAATCTCCGGGCCACTCCCGGGGGCGAGGGCGTGAAGGTCATGCTCTCGGACACCGTCGGGTTCGTGCGCGACCTGCCGCACCACCTGATCGCGAGTTTCCGCGCAACGCTCGAAGAGGCGACGCACGCCGACCTCTTGCTCATCGTGCTCGACGTGTCGGACCCGTCGGCGGAGCTGCAGTACCAGACCGTGACCGAAACGCTGGACGAACTCGAGGGCGAGATCCGCGAGCAGGAGGAGCGCGCCGTGAAACGCGGCGACAGTGACGCGTACACCGTCGACCGGCGCGGCGCCTGGCGGGCCGAGGCGACGGGCGGCGAGGGCGCCAAGCCCGGGCGGAAGGACGCGCGGGCCGCGCCGGATGGAGGCGGCAGCGGCTTGACCAGTTGGACGCCGCCCAGGCGACTGGTCCTGCTCAACAAGGCCGACCGCCTGGCGGACAACCGGAACCTGCTGGTGTGGATGCGCAAGATCCCCGATGCGATCCCCATCAGCGCGATCGCCGGACCTCCGGACGGGCTCGGGTTCGCCGAGCTCGCTCGCCGCGTTTCGGACGCGGCCAAGCAGGGTCTCATCGATGCCGAGGTCACGCTCCCGCTGAGCGCCGGGAAGACGCTGCAGAAACTCGAGACCAAGGGGCACGTGCTGGAAAGGGAGTTCCTGGACGAAACGGTGCGTGTGCGGGTGCGGATCGGCCGACGCCAACTGGACCAGGTGCTGGTCGGTGCCCGTGGGGTGAAGGTCCGCGAACTGGGGGTTTCGGCGGTCGGCGGCGGCGGATCAGGCGCCCCGCGGCAGTAGACAACCGCCCGTGGAGCGCCGATACTCTGGTTCCTTTTGCCGGGGTGTTTCCCCGGGCCGAGGCCACCTTAGCTCAGCGGTAGAGCGATGCTTTCGTAAAGCATAGGTCCAGGGTTCAAATCCCTGAGGTGGCTCCATGCGCCCGTCCGGCGCGCCCGGTACGATGCGGCATGTCTACAGGCGACCGCGCGCACGCTTCCGCCGCCACCGACCGGCTCGGAGTGATCAAGACGTACAAGTTGTTCATCGACGGCAAGTTCCCGCGGAGCGAGAGCGGGCGGTCGCTGTCGGTGACCGGGGGTGAGCGCGGGCGTGTGCTCGCCCACGTCTGCCACGCCTCGCGCAAGGACCTCCGCGACGCCGCGAGCGCCGCCCGCAAGGCGCTCGACGGATGGCGGGGATCGACGGCGTACCTGCGCGGCCAGATCCTCTACCGGATGGCCGAGATGCTCGAGGGCAAGAGCGCAGAGTTCGGCGCGGCGATCACCGATTCCGGCTGCGGCTGTGGTCCGCCGTTCGTCGGCAAGCGCGGCGAAGGCAGTCCGGAACTGCTGGCGCGCCGGGAGGTCGAAGCCGCGGTTGATCGTCTGGTCTGCTTCGCCGGATGGGCCGACAAGTACGCGCAGGTGCTCGGGTGCAATAACGCCGTCGCCGGCCCCTACTACAACTTCACGGTCCCGGAGCCGACGGGCGTTGTCGGCGTCGTCGCGCCCGACCGGCCCGCGCTGCTGGGGCTGGTCTCGCTGCTCGCGCCGGTGGTGTGCAGCGGGAACACGGCGATCGTGCTCGCGGGCGAGAGCGCGGGGGCGCGGCTGTGCGCGAGCATCCTGGGCGAGGTGATGGCGACCAGCGACGTCCCCGCGGGCGTGGTGAATATCCTGACCGGCGTGCGCGCCGAACTGGTGCCTGTGCTGGCGGACCACCGGGATGTGGACGCGGTGCACGCGGCGGGCGGCGAGGGCGGGGTTGATGAGGAACTCGGCGCGGTGCTGCGTTCCGGCGCGGGGGAGAATCTCAAACGCGTGCTGGTGCGCGGGCCGACCAAGGGCGGCGCGGGGACGTCGGTCGACTGGTTCGATCCGGGGGCCTGCGGCGATCCGTGGTGGATCGAGCCGTTTGTGGAGTTCAAGACCGTCTGGCACCCCAGCGCCGTGTGAGCCGCGGCCCGGGAATCATCGAGCAAGTGAAACCAACTCAGCCGACCAAGGAGAACACCGTGAGGAAGACGCTGTGGGTGTCGTTGTGCGCCGGGGCCGCGTTGGCGCTGAGCGCCGGAGCGTTCGCGAACGAGGTCAAGCCGCACCCGGGGATGCTCCGCTATCCCGCGGTGAGCAAGGACCGGGTCTGCTTCGTGTACGGGAACGACCTGTGGATGGTGAGCCGGGAGGGGGGCACGGCGACGCCGCTCTCCAGCCCGCCGGGCGCCGAGGCGTTCCCGCGCTTCAGCCCCGACGGCCAGACGCTGGCGTTCAACGCGTTCTACGACGGCGGTCGTGACATTTACACGATGCCCGTATCGGGCGGCCCGGCGATGCGCGTGACGTACCACCCGGCCGCGGAGACCGTCGCGGGCTGGACGCCCGACGGGCGCATCCTCTACATGACCAACGGCTTTTCCGGCCTGGCGCGTCAGACACAGCTCTGGACAACCGGCGCCGAGGGTGGACTGCCGACCAAGGTGGACGTGCCGTACGCCGGTTTCGGCGCGATCAGCCCGGACGGACGCTGG
>CALMQD010000418.1 GCA_937871415.1 uncultured Phycisphaerales bacterium
CGGCGCCGCGGCGCGGCTGTTCGGCGCGACGACGTTCGGCTCGTCGGGCAACCCCAAGGCGCACGACCTCGGGCACGGGATCAGCGTCACGCTGCCGTCATGGATCGACATGGATGTGGACGGCACGCCCATCGAAGGCCGGGGTGTCCGGCCCGATGTCGAGATCCCATGGCCGAGTGCCGGCGCTCGCACCGGCGATCCGATCCTGGACGCGGCAGTGGCCTGGGTGCGATCGAAGTAGCGTGCCGAATCGTCGGACAATCGCCCGCGCCGGCGGTACGCTTGACGGCGATGACGGCGGCCAGCCTTCCCAATCCACGCTCCACCGTCATGGAACTCCTGTCCCGCTGGGGTCCGGAGACGCTCGCGACCGCGCCGGTGGTTTCCGAGTCCCAGGCCTTGGAGTATTGCCAAGGGCTCGCGACCAGCCACTACGAGAACTTCTCGGTGCTCTCGAGGCTGGTGCCGGCGGCGCTGCGACCGGACTTTGCCGCGGTGTACGCCTTCTGCCGCTGGTCAGACGACCTGGGCGACGAGACCGGCAACGACGAGGCGGCGCGCCAGCGCAGCACAGCCCTGCTCGCCTGGTGGCGGTCGCTGCTGAAGGAGTGCTTCGCGTTTGCTCAGGACCCGGGCTCGCCGGCACCCAGACACCCGGTGTTTGTGGCGCTCGCCGCCACCGCCCGCCGTCACGCGGCCAGCGGGCTGAGCGCCGAGCCCTTCGACGACCTCATCCGCGCGTTCGAGCAGGACCAGCGCACCACCCGGTACCGAACCTGGGACCAGGTGCTCGACTATTGCACTCGCAGCGCCGATCCTGTGGGACGCATCGTGCTCATGCTCGGCGGGATTCGCCCCCCCGGGCTTGATGCGGCCAATGCGGAGATCTATCGCCTGAGCGACCGGACCTGCTCGGCGCTGCAACTCATCAACTTCTGGCAGGACGTCCGCCGCGACCTCCTTGAACGCGACCGCGTGTACATTCCGCTCGACGACGCCGGCGTCACCGCCGAGCAGTTGCGCGACTGGATGCACCGGGGCTCTCGCGAAGGCGGCGAAGACCCCGAGGCCCGCGTGGCCTTTATCCGCACGCTCCGCCCGCTGGTCGAGAAGACCCGCGGCATGTTCGAGGAGGCCCGCGTGCTGCCGGCGATGATCCGCGCGGCCAACTCGTGTTCGGGAACTCCCACCGGGGCGATCTCGCGGCTGGTCTGGCTCTTCTGGAGCGGGGGCATGGGCGTGCTCGAACGCGTCGAGTCCGCCGGTTGCACCACGCTCTGGAACCGTCCGAGGCTGTCCGGCCTCTCGAAAGCCGGGCTGCTGCTTCGCGCTTCGCTGATGCGCGGGTAGGATTGTCCTTGCGCCGCCGGTCCGCCCGCCAGAAGGGCCCACGGCGTCCGAGGAGCACCCCGTTTGACGGTTTCCGCGACGGCAATCGACAGTCCGCAGGCAGGCGCGTCCCATGCGCCGGACGGGGCCGCGACGATCATCGACAACCCGCTCGGCGCGGGCCCGGCAGGGTCG
>CALMQD010000419.1 GCA_937871415.1 uncultured Phycisphaerales bacterium
TGCGCCCAAGCCAGCACCAGGAACGCGACGAGCGCGCCGCGCCCCGCCCGGCTCCCGCGCCCCGTCCGCGCCCACCAGCGTTGTGCGTTCGTGTGCCTGCGTGCCATCCGAACCCTCGCAATCGTGGTGTCCCGCCCCGCAAACCGCCGACGGTCAGAGGCGAAGGGCCCCCACCCTCGCCCCATTACCGCCTCAACTGCGCCACCGCGCGGAGCGTGTCGTCGGCCGCGCGGATCGTGTTCGAGTTCATCTCGAACGCGCGCTGGATGCGGATCAGGTCGATGAGTTCGCGCGTCGGATCGACGTTCGAACTCTCGTAGTACCCGCTGAGGATCTGGCCGAACGCCTGCTCGCCCGGGTTGCCCTCGATCGCCGGGCCGCTCGCCGGGCTCCGCACGTACAGGTTCTCGCCGATGGGCTTGAGGCCCACCGGGTTCACGAACGTCGACAACTGGATCTGGCCGACGTCCTCCGGCTCGGCCTGCCCCGGACGCTGCACCAGCACGTGCCCGTTCGCGTCCACCTGCACGTCCAGCACGTCGCCGGTGATCGTGATCGGCGGATCGAGCCGTCGCCCCTGGTCGTTGGCCATGACCAGCTCGCCGTCCGAGTTGAGCACGAACTGGCCCGAGCGCGTGTACGCCACCGCGCCCTCGCCCAGCGCATCGGGCACGCTCACGCGGAAGAACCCGTTGCCCTCGATGAACAGGTCGTACTTGTTCCCCTTGATCGGCGAGCCGTTCTCGAGGTTGATCTGCGTCCCCGACACCTTCGTGCCCAGGCCCACAAACAGACCCGTCGGCCGCTCGTCGTCGTTCGCGTTGCGGACGCCCGGCTGCGCCTTCTCGAGGTACAACAGGTCCTGGAAGTTCGCGCGGCTGGACTTGAACCCCGCCGTGTTCACGTTCGCCAGGTTGTTCGCCGTCACGTCCATCGCGGTGTTGAGCGCGCTGAGTGCCGACGCCGAAGATTGCAGTGAGATGATCGCCATATCGCCTCTGTCGTTCCCGGCGCCCTCGCCGGTGTGGTTCTACTTGTGTGACACGGGCCTTGGGTGTCGTCGGCCTTTGGTGGCAACTGCCTTTGGTGGCAGCTGCCTTTGGTGGCACCGGTCTCCAGACCGGTGCGCCTTCCTGCCTTGTTCGCTTCTCTCTCCCCCCGGGAGAGATGTCGGGCGAAGCCCGACAGAGAGGGTGCCTTTCCTTGTTGCTGACCGTCTTCGCTGGCACACGGGCGGGGCGGGCCTGTGCTGCTTTCGCATGTACCCTTCGTCGCTTCGTCGCTTCGTCGCTTCGTCGCTTCCCCCTCACTTCATCACGTCACCCGCCCCAGCGTGTTGATCGCCCGGTTCAGCATCTCGTCGTACATCGACATCAGCCGCGTCGCCCCCTGCGCGTCGTTCGACGCGTTCGTCACCTGCATCATCGCCTGCACCGCATCGACGTTGCTCTTCTCGACCATCTTCTGCAGCACGTCGCCCGTCCCCGGCTGCGCCGACGAAAGCACCGACGCCGGCACGCTGAACGTCCCGCCCCCTTCCTTCTTCAGCCGCGATCGGTCCGCGAAGTCCACCAGGCCCACCCGCGCCACCGACGACCCGCGCTGCCGGATCGTCCCGTCCGCGTCCACCGTCACCGGCCCCGCCGAAGGATCGAGCGTGATCGGGCTGCGCGAAGAATCCAGCACCGCCAGCCCCTCGGCCGCGGTCACGAGCCGCCCCTTGCTGTCGAGCGTGAAGCGTCCGTCACGCGTCAGCAGTGTCGGCGCTGAGCCTTGCCCGTTCGCCCCCGCCTTCCCCTGCACCAGGAAGAACCCATCCCCCCGGATCGCCAGGTCCAGCGGGTTCGCCGTCGGTTGCAGCGGCCCCTGCGAGAACGACGAACGCGTCGGCGCTAGAAGCACTCCCGCTCCCAGCCGC
>CALMQD010000420.1 GCA_937871415.1 uncultured Phycisphaerales bacterium
GCGTGGCGCATCCACACGATGGTCGATTTCATGTTCGGACGCCCGGTCGCCATCGCGTCGGGCGCTCCCGACCCGGCGAAGCGCCGCCTCATCGAGCGCGTGCTCGAAGCGGTGTGGGAAGCCTCCGGCGGGATCGCCCTCATGCAGGACCTCGCGCTCCTCGGGCACGTCTACGGGCACGTCGACCTCATCGTCCGTGTGGTCGACAGGCCGGCGCGCGGTTCCGACTCGGATCCGTCCGACCAGCCCAGCCCCGGCGACGACGAAACCGTCACCCACGCCGCACGGTGCGTGCGCGTCGAGGTCGTCGAGCCGACGCGCGGCGTGGCGCTCCTCAACGAGCAGGACTACCGCAAGATCAGCGCCTATGTGCTGCGTTACCGGCGTCAGACCCGCTCTGTCCGTCGTCCCGGCGTGGGCGAAGAGTTCGCCGCGGGCGTGCGCAGCGCCGGTTCGGGCCTTCTGCGCCGGCTCATGGGCAATGCGGGGCGCGCCCAGGACCCCGTGAGCGCCCCCAGCCGCGAGAGTGTCACCGTGACCGAGGTGCTCACCGGCGCCTGGCGCCAGGTGTTCGAGCACCCCGGCGATGAACGCGGCGGGGTGCCGAGGCTGGTCGAGGAGGGACCCGCGCTCGTCGACGCGTCGCGCCCCATCGGTCTCGGCCCGCCGGTCGTTCACATCCAGAACATCTCGCAGCCCTTCGTGTACGAGGGCCTGGGCGAGGTCGAGCCGCTCGTGCCCCTCCAGGACGAACTCAACACGCGTCTGAGCGATCGCGCCAGCCGCGTGACCCTGGCGAGCTTCAAGATGCTCCTGGCCAAGGGCCTCTCCGACGTGGAGGGGCTGGCGGTCGCCCCCGGCGTGGTGTGGCAGACGGACAACCCCGACGCGCGCGTGGAGAGTTTCGGGGGCGACGCGTCGAGCCCGAGCGAAGACCGGCACGTCGAGGAGATCCGCGAGGCGATGGACAAGGTCTCGGGCGTGCCGCCGCTCGCCGCGGGCGTGGTGCGCGCCAAGATCGGCAATCTGTCCAGCGAGAACGCGCTGCGCGTGACGCTCATGGGCCTGCTCTCGAAGACCGCGCGCAAGCGCGTGGGCTACGGGCACGGCATCGGCGAGGCGTGCCGCCTGATCCTCGAAGCGCTCGACCGCCTGGGGATTCTGGCGACCACCGAGCAGGAGCGCACCGCGCGGGTGGAGTGGCCCGACCCACTCCCGCGAGACGAGCGCGATGCGCTGGACGCCGCGGCACGGAAGATCGAACTGGGCGTGAGCCGCGAGCGCGTGCTCGCGGAGCTCGGCTACACGAGTTCGCGGGAGCCGACGCCGCCGGTCGAGTAAACCCCGCGCCGGGGCGCGGCCCAGCAACGCAAGCACCGACATCGAGTCCGGTCTCGAAACACGGATGGGCAACCAATCAACGGGAGGTGGGTCATGAACGAACAGAATGCAGCAACCGAGCCGGGCGCGACCGCCGACGCCGGCGCACAAGCCCCGGCCCTCGACGGCCTGCACGAACAACTGGCGACCGCGCGTCGCGAACTCGACGAAAGCCGGCGCCTGCTCGAGCGTGCGATCGCCGATCGCGACACGGCGCGCGCGGTCTTTGACGCCGGGGCGATCGACCTCGACGCCGCCGCGGCGTTGGTCGAGAAGATCGTCGCCCAGGAGGCGGGGCTGAGCGTCTCGGACGCGGTGTCGCGCCTCAAGCAGAGCAAGCCGATGCTGTTCCGGGCGCGGACCAGGGGGCGTGCCGACGGGCGCTGGTCGCCGCCCGCCGGAACCGCCGAGGGCCAACGCGCGGGGGCGTCTCACGGCCGCGGCGCGATGGCCGCGCGATTCGAGCCCGATGCCGGCCGTCAACTCGCCGAGGTCGCGCGAGAGGCACGCGAGAGCGGCGATCGCGGTGCGCTCCTCGCCTACCTCCGCCTCCGCCGCGAAGCGGTGTGAGCGGATCGAACCGGTCGGTGAGCGATCGAGGTTGCTCGGCTTAAGCGCCCACGGGCGCGGGCCGGCACGCAAGTACGGCAGACAAGCACGCGGGTGAGGGGGAGAGCCACCCCGCTTGCGCGCAGCGCCGGGGCGCGTCGCCCCGACGCGCCTTGGGGCACAGGAACTCACACACGGAAACAGGAGGATCGGTCATGGCATTCACGGGCAAGGCGACGTTCTCGGCGGGCGCGGACCTGCCGGAACTGGTCGAAGACGTTTCGGACATCGTCGGCATCGTCTCCCCCTACGAGACGGCGCTCCTGAACCATCTGGGCGACGCCAAACGCGCCGCGCGCAGCACCATCCACGAGTGGATCGAGGACACGCTCCTCCCCAACACCGACACGATCAACCAGACCACCTTCACCCCCAACGCGCAGGACGCCACGAGCGTGACGGTCTCCAACGGCGGGCGGTTCAAGGTCGGCGACCAGGTGCGTCCCGACGGCGCGCGCGAGGTCCTGTTCGTCACCGGCGTTGCGGGGAACGTTCTCACCGTCGTGCGCCGGTACGGTTCGACCAGCGCCAGCAACCTCAGCAACGGGCAGAAACGGTTCATCCTGGGCAACGCGGCCCTGGAAGGCGACGACCGCCCCGCCACCCAGTTCACCACGCGGGTCCGGCGTCGCAACTACACGCAGATTTTCACCGCCGGCGTCGAGGTCTCGGGCTCCATGCGCGCCGCCCGGACCGCCGGCGTCGCCGACGAGGTCGACTTCCAGAAGCAGGAGCGCCTGCGCGAACTGCTGCGCGACCTGGAGAACTGCGTCATCAACGGCGTCGCGCCCGCCGCGACTCAGCAGGGTTCGAGCACCGTTCGGCGCACCATGAACGGCATCATCCCGTCGCTGGCGACGCACGTCTACACGCCCAACGTCGGACCGATCCCCATCGGCGCCGGCGCGGGCGCCAACGGGCTGACCGAGACCATCCTCAACACCGCCCTCCGACTCGTCTGGGAGCAGAGCGCCGGGAAGATCGACACCATCCTCGTCTCCGGCGTGCAGAAGCGCCGGCTCAACGAGTTCGCCGCGACCTACCGCGAGTACGGGCCCACCGACAAGCGGTTCCAGACGGTCGTGAGCGAGTACGAGAGCGACTTCGGCGTCTGCAAGATCGTGACCTCGCGATGGATGCCCGCCGACAGCATCCTCCTGCTCGATTCCTCTCGCATCGGCGTCCTCCCGCTCATGGGACGTTCCTTCCACTACAAGCCTCTTGCCTCCACCGGCGACAGCGAGGTCGGCATGGTGCTGGGCGAGTACACCCTCGAACTCAAGAACGAGAACGCGCACGGGCTGATCCGGGGTCTGGCGACGGCGTGACACGGACGCGTGCGCACTCTCGGGGCGGGGAGAGGGTTGGGGGGGGTGGGCGTGGGGGGAGGGGGCGAGCGCGGGGAGAAATCCTCGCGCCGCCTTTGCAAGGGACCATCAGGCCGCTGGTATCGCAAGGCACGCCGCGCCCCGTGCGCGGCAGAAAGGGGTGGGGTCATGTTCGCGACCGATCGAGACCTGCTCGTCATCGAGCCCGCGCTGTTCCGCGACGTCGGGTTCGCCGCCCTGGTGCGCGGGCGCGCCACGGGGAGCATCGCTTCCGGCGTGCTCACCGTCAGCGGGATCAACCTCGCGGCGCTCGGCGTCGACGCCGGGAGCGTCGTGCTCGTCAACGACGTTGCGCTGGAGGTGATCGAACGGCTCTCCGCCACAACCGCGAGCGTCTCGCTCCTGCGCGCGTCCGCCGCTGCGCCCGCCGTCGCGCCCGCGAACCTCGCGAGCGCGTCGGTCGTGGTGCCCACGTTTGCGCCGCAGATCCAGGCCGCCCACGCGCGCATCCTGCGCGCCGCGGGCCTCGACCCCCAGGCGCCCGAGATCGGCGCGAGCGGCACCACGCCCGGGGAAGCGATGATCCTCAACACCGAGGCGCTTCGCGCCGTCGAGTGTCTCGGGGCGCTCGAAGCCATCTACCGCGCCGCGTCGGCGCTGGGCGGGCCCGACTCGCCCGAGGCCAAGCGGGCCGACCAGTACGCCCAGCGCTACGAACGCGAACTGCGCCGCACCGGCGTGGTGCTCGACCTCGACGCCGACGGCGCGCCCGACGCCCGCCGCGCCGCCGGACTCACGCGCGTCCGCAGAGTCTGAGCGCGCCCCGTCCCCCCCCCCCCCCGACACGAACGACCAAGGAGGTAACCCGTGCTCATCAACTCGCCCGGCGCTGTGACACTCGGTGACCTGACGCTCGGCGGCGTCGAGCGCATCGTCATCGAGCGCAGCGCCCACCGCGTACTCGAAGAGTGGACCGACGGCGGGCGCTACCCCGTCTACGCCGACGTGCCCGCGCAGCGCATCTCCGTGCGGCTCGAACGGCGCACCAGCGACGGCCGCTCGCTCGGCGTCTCCGACCTCGCGCCCGGCTACATGGGCGAACTGCGGTTCTTCGCCGGCGCCCACGCGCTCGACACCCCGCGCACCGCCGAGGTCCGCGTGCTCGTCGTCGTCACCGGCGTGCGCTACGAGCTCGAACGAGAGCCCGCGCGGCAGATCATCACCATGCTCGGCGTGTCGGACAAGGTCGACGAAGACCCCGTCTCCGTCGCCTACGACGGCGCCGCGGCGCCGAGCGCCGCGTCCGCCGAACCCAGCGGAGGAGCCTCGTGATCAAGTTCAACGCCGATTCCATCTTCGGCGAAGCCCCCGCGAGGCTCACCATCGGCCCCGCGGGCGACATGGTGGTGCCCAACTCGCGCCTCAGCCCCTTCTCGCCCGGCTCGCAGGCCGTCGGACCGCTCGAACTGACGCTCAAGGTCGTCGGCCGCCTGGTGGTCGACACCGACGCGGAACTCGACGGGTACCTGGGCTATCTCAACAGCCTGCTCACGCACCCGCCGCTGACCGCCACGGTTTCAGACGACACCGGGCGCGAATGGACCAGCATGTCGTTCGTGCGCTTCGAGCCCACCGGCCCGATCGAGCGCGGGCGCCGGGTCTCGCTGGGGTTCGAAGCCACCTTTGTGCGGTTCCTCACGCCCTGATCGCGGAGTGCGCGAGGGCCGCAACGTACCGGGCGGAACAACGCCCAGGGAGGAGGGAGTCATGGTCGAAGTCGACGCCGTGTCGGCCCTGGCGCAGCTGGGCGCCGCGGGCGTGATCGGGTGGATGTGGCTTTCCGAACGGCGCGCCGCCGGGGAGCGCGAGCGTCAGATCCGCGAGTCTCACGAAGCCCTGATGAACGAGCGCGCCCAGCTCGACGTGCTCGTCCGGGCCCTCGAGGGCAACACCCGCGCCGTGACCGCGCTCGAAGCCGGCCAGCGCGAACTCATCCGTGTGATCGGGCACGCCGGGGACCGGCGGGTGACCCAGCACGAGCCCGACGGCGCGGTTCCCCGGGCCAATGGCGCGTGACGCGCCGGGCCGTACACTCTGCCGACATGGCGTTGCCTCGTGATCTCCATCCCCGCTCGTCCGTCCGGCGCCGGGCGCCCGTTCGCCGCTGGACCCGCTCCATGCGGGCGATCGCGGCGGGCGTGGTTGCGGCGTCGCTCGGCGCGTGCGCCGGGACCCGCGGCGCGGGCGGCGCCGGCAACGGCGCCAGCGCGCCCCTGCCTCCACCGGATCCCAACGCGCTCCTCCCCGAGCGCATGGAGATCCACCCCCTCACCCGCATCGGCACCGACCTTTCCGGGAAGCCGATCCTCATCTGCCACATCGAACTGCGCGACCACTTCGCCCAGAGCGTCAAGGCCCTCGGGCGCCTGCGCGTCGAGATGTACGGGCGCGGCGCCGGGAGCGAAGCCGGGGGCGACAAGGACGGGGCCGAGGCGCAGGAGCTGGTCTGGGACGTGGACCTGACCGACCCCGGCACCAACGCCGAGTACTACGACGACCTCGTCACCCGCACCTATGCCCTGAGCCTGGGCTCCATCCCCGCCTGGGTGGTGCAGTGGGCCCGGTCCGACCGCACCGCCGGCTCGGGCCCCACCCTCGCCGCCGTTTTCGAGTTCGCCGACGAAAAGGGCAAGGTCCAGACGCTCCGGGCCGCGGCCAAACTGCTCCGCTGATCCGCCGGGCGAGCACCGCTACGGCGCGAGCGCCGGCTGCACGACGCCGATCACGCCCCGCATCTTCAGCACCATCAGCGCGCCGGTGACGAGCGCAAACCCCAGCGCCGAAACGATGAACGCCCGATCGCGCGTCGCCACTTCCGTCGGGTCGTCGTACACGCCGCGCTCCAGCAGCAGCACGGCGCGGAAGACGGCGTACGTCGCCGGGATCATCGTCAGCCACAGCAGGTTGAAGCCGAACGTGTACTCCAGCGCCTTGGCCTGGACATAATCGGAATAGGAGAGCAGGCACGCGACGGCGGTCATCACGACCAGCATGCGCAGAAGGTCGTCGGTGTAGAAGGCCTGCACGCCGCGCACGTTCGCGGCCATCGCGCCCATCGTCCGGCGCTCGCCCAGGCGCTTGCCCAGCGCCAGGAACATCGAGATGAACAGCGTGCAGTTGAGCAGCCACGCGCTGGGCTCGACCAGCACCGCCGCGCACCCGCCCAGCACGCGCAGCACGAAGCCCATCGAGAGCGACAGCACGTCGAGCACCGGGCGCAGTTTGAAGTGGACGGTGTACAGCACGACGTTGAGGACGTACAGCAGCACGCACGCCGCGCCCAGGCCGCCCGCGACGACCCGCGGGTCCATGTTCACGGAGAGCGCCGCGCTCTCGCGCGCGGGTGCGACAAAGAGCGCCAGCACGCACGCCCCGGAGAGCAGGAAGAGCCCCGCGCTCAGCCGGCGCGCCGCGCTCGCCGAAACCTCACCCGAGGCGATCGGGCGTTCGCGCTTGCGCGGGTGCAGGCGGTCCTGCTCGGCGTCGCGCAGGTCGTTGAGGATGTAGCACGCGCTGGACGCGAAGTTGAACGCGAACACGATGGCGAGAACCGCCGGCCACGCCCGCGGGTCTTTCAGCGCCAGCCCGTAGGCCGGGCCGACCAGCACGAACGCGCTCTTGGCCCACTGTTTGGGCCGGATGAGCCGGAGCATCGCCCCCGCCCCTCCCGTTCCCCCCGTCGCCGCGGCGTTGTCCGCGCGCGGGTCCGCTCCCGGCCCCTCGCCC
>CALMQD010000421.1 GCA_937871415.1 uncultured Phycisphaerales bacterium
GCGGAGGATCTTCTCGCGTGCGTCGTTGTCGAAAGCAATCTGCTTGGCGGCCATTGGGTGGTCCTTGTGTATTGATCAGTTCGTGCTTGATTTGTGCTTGTGAGAGTCGAGGGACTGCTGGGTTACCCGGCATTCGGCATTCGGCAACCGGCATTCGTGCTGCGTGAACGGTGATTCACGAATGCCTACTGCCGAATGCCGGATACCGATGGTGCCTAGCCGATCTTGATCCAGTCCACGTGCGCGGAGTTGATGATGAAGACCGACTTGCCGTCGGTGAGTTTGACCAGGTGGTCGGGCTCGTCGGGGAGGAGCATGGCGTTGTGCACGACACACTTCTCGGCGTGGATGAAGTAGATGACGGCGTCGCGCTTGCCGTTGAGTTCGCGGAGAGCCTGGCGGAGTTCGTCCGTGCTCATGCCGGTTAGTCCACGATCGCCAGGACTTCGTCCTCGCTCATGACGAGGAACTTGTCCTCGTTGCCCGCGTTGCCGAGCTTGACCTCGGTGCCGGCGTAGGACGAGAAGATCACGCGGTCGCCGACCTTGACGGTCAGCGGCGTGAGGTGGCCGGTCTCGGTGTTGATCGTGCCGGTGCCGACGGCCTTCACGACGCCGGTCTTGGGCGTGTCCTTGGCCTTCTCGGGGAGGTAGAGGCCGCTCTCGGTGCGGTCCTCGGCCTCGTCGCGCTGGACGATGATCTTGTCGTGCAGGGGACGGATCTTGAGGGCGTGCTTGGACGCCGGGGCGGTCGCGGTCTTGGACATGGCTTCAACTCCTTGCTTCGTGTGCTTTTGAACCAATCGCCCGGACAAGGTTTCACCGGCGCGGGCGAGCAACGCCGGGTGAGGACTGCGGGTTTACGCGAACGGGGCGTTCCAGTGCTGACCGGGCCAGCGTCCGCGGTAGTAACGCTCCATGGCGCGCATGAGGACTTTGAGCATGGTCTCGGCGTCGGCGGCGGCGCGGTCGACGACGGCGAAGGCGTCGCAGTCGAGCGCGGCGCGGAGGTGTCGGGCCTCGTCGCGCGAGGTGTGCGGGTCTTTGAGGACGACGGTCGGCGGCGGGTCGTCGAGGCGCCGGAGCAGTTCGAGGACGCGGGTGCCGGCGTGGTCGGCGCTGGGGCGGGCCTCGGGCGCCCGGCGGTCGAGCGGCAGGCCGAGGTCGACGACCGCGATGTGGACGCGCTGCGAACGGATGACGCGCTCGGCGTCGCGCGCCGAGCCGGCGCGAACGCTCGTGACGCCGAGGGGCTCAAGCAGCGGCGGGATGGTCTGAACCCAGGTCGAGGGGCGCCAGTCGGCCCAAGAGAGCAGGAGTGTCAGGCGGCCGTCGCGGGCGCAGTCGGCATGGCCGCCGCGTCCCGCGCCTTCACCCGAGCCTGCGCCAGCGCCGCCACCGGGACCTGCGCCGAAACGGCTGGGGTGGTCTGCGTGTCCAGGGTGCGCATGCGGGTTCGCGTGCGGGTGCGCGTCGGCGTGCGGGGAACCGTGGGGGTGGTGACCGTGGTGGTTCGGAGCGTCAACGCCGAGAGGGGTGGGCGTCGGTGCGTCCGCGATCAGACCCAAGCGGATGAGGCGCTCACAAGCCGCGGACGCGGTCGGGTCGAGGCTGAGGGAATCGATTGGATTCTGTTTGGACTTGAAGCGCTGCGCGAACAAAGCGGGCGCGCCGGGGGTCATGCCGGCTCGGGCCCACTGAAAGAGGATGGATCGCGCAGTCCAGAACATCGGTTACCCCGCCAGAGGCAAGGGCGATGCCCGGGCCCGGCGGCCGGAGGGCAAGTCCCGGAAGGGCTTTCGACGGTACTTTTGGGGGTTTTTGAGCGCCGTCTGCTGCCAGTGGGCCGACGCCGAAGCCGGACCGATGCCAAATCGGCAGGGTCGTCCACCATCGGGAGGAAGGGGAAAGTCGGCGGCGGCGTAGACTCTCCGCATGACCACGCCTCCGACTCCGACCGGCCCCGGCCCCGCACGCGTGATCCTGTGTCCCGGTCAGGGGGCGCAGGTGGTCGGGATGGGCAAGGCGTGGAGCGAGCGCTCGCCGGAGGCTCGGCGCGTGTTCGAGCGCGCGGATGAAGTGCTCGCGGGTCGACTGCCCGGGGGCGTCGCGCTGAGCCAACTCTGCTTCGAGGGGCCGGTCGAGCAACTCAACCGCACGGACGTCTCGCAGCCGGCGATTTATGTCGCGTCGGTCGCGTCGTGGCACGGGCTGCTGGCCTCCTGGGGGTGCGGCTCGGCGTGGAGCGGGACGGGGAGCGCGGCGAAGGAATCGCACGTCGTAGCGACGGCGGGCCTGAGCCTGGGCGAGTACACGGCGCTGCACATCGCGGGCGCGTTCTCGTTCGAGGACGGGCTGGAACTCGTGTCGCTGCGCGGCAAGGCGATGCAGGAAGCCGCGGACGCGATCCGGCAGAGCGACGGCACGCCGGGGTCGGGCATGGTGGCGATCATCGGCGCCGACGAGTCGCAGGTGAACGAGCTGTGCAACCGCGCGCGGGTGGGGGATGTGCTGGTCGCCGCGAACTTCAACGCGCCGGGTCAGATCGTGATTTCGGGCTCGATCGCGGCGTGCCGGCGCGCGGTCGAGGTCGCGGGGGACATGGGCCTTCGTGCGACGGCGCTGCCGGTTGCGGGCGCGTTCCACTCGAGCCTCATGCAGCCGGCGGCCGACCGGCTGAGCAAGGCGCTGCGGGCGACGACGGTGCACCGACCGGCGTGTCCGGTGATGTCGAACGTGACCGGGGCGGTGCACGAGGCCGCGGCGTCGAGTACGATGGAGGAGACCATCCGCGCGCGGCTGGTGGAGCAGTTGACGCATCCGGTGAAGTGGGAGCAGGACTGCCGAGCGCTCGCCCAGCAATGGGCCGGGAAGGCGGAGTTCCACGAACTGGCGCCGGGGAAAACGCTGGCGGGTTTGTACCGACGGATCGACAAGAACGTGAAGGTCGAAGCGCACGACGAGGCGTGAGGGCCGTACAGAAGGGGAAACGTTGGACGAGCGCGGGTGCGCGGGCATGTGGGGTTGGGCGGAAACGAACGGACTGTGACGGGCCGGAACGGCCCCTGTGTGGAGCGACGATGACGACCGGTACAACGAATATGGCCGCGAATGTGCGGCGTGGCGCCCGCGTGATCGGCGGGCTTGCGGGCGTGGTGTTTGCGCTGCTCTTGATGGGCTGCCCGAAGCCGCCGCCGCCACCGCCCCCGCCGCCACCTCCGCAGGCTCCGCCGCCGCCACCCCCCGTGAGCCTGGAGAGCCTGGGGCAGGACATGAGCGTGGATGCGCGGGTGTCGTTCGCGCCGGGGCTGGAGGTCGAGCATGACCAGGAGGCGCTCGGGCGTGCGATCGTGACGCTGGCGGACACGCTGGCCAAGGGGGACGCGGAGAAGCTCGGCGCGATGCTCGACGCGAGCGGCAAGTCGCTGCTGAACGATCTGACCTCGTCGGGCGCGTGGGCCGAGCAGACCAAGGGTCTGGAAGCGGTGCGCGTGGTGTTCGTGGGCGGGGGCGTGAGTTTCACCCGCGCGGGCGCGACCCGGGAGCAGATGCAGGCGATCCTGGACGCCTCGCCGGACACGCCGGAGCCGGTGCGCAAGGCGTTCCTGGACGCGATGGAGAAGATGCAGACACCCGAGGGGCGCGGCGAACTGCGGGCCAATACCCAGGCGATGCTGGACGCGGCCAAGGCGGGCGGCGCCTCGCCGGAGCGGATCGCGCTCATCGAAGAGATCATGCGGACCTTTGATCCTGCTCCGACCGAGGCCAGCGGCGGCACCGGCGTGCTCATCGCGCTGCAGGACGCCAAGGGGGCGTACCTGACGGGGTGGCGCGCCGTGCAGGTCGGCGAGACGTGGACGTTCGGCGGCGCTCCGTCGTCGCCCGCGGCCAGGCCGCTGGCGCAGAACTTCGACGGGATCGGCGCGGCGGGCTTCATGGGTGGATCGGCCGAGGCGGCGGCGCCGGTGGAGCAGCCGAAGAAGGAAGGGGATTCGGCCGACGCCGGCGAGAAGGCCGAGGAAGGCGGCGGGGGTGGCGGCGGCGGCGGGGAAGACCCGGGGCGTCGCAAGAGCACGCCCGCGGGCCCGATCCGTATTCCGGGCGGCGGCGGTTGAGCAGTTGATGGGCGGAGCGATGCGCGGCGGCGAGATGGCCTCGGCGCGCGCCCGGGCACTGGTTCCAGAAGCCGAGGAGGCGTTTCGTGGGTGATGCGGTTCAGACGGTGACGCGTGTGGCGGTGGTGACCGGGGCCAGCCGCGGGATCGGCAAGGCGATCGCGCTGCGCTTGGCGCGCGACGGCCGGCACGTGGTGCTGGTGGCGCGGAGCGCGCCGCCGCTCAACGACCTGAAGGCGCAGATCGAGGCGGCCGGTGGCCGGGCGAGCGTGAAGGCTTGCGACATGGGGGACGCCGGCGAGGGGGGCGCGGTCGCGAAGATGATCGAGCAGGTGGCCGAGGAGCACGGGCGGCTGGACATCCTGGTCAACAACGCGGGGATCACGCGCGACAACCTCGTGCTGCGCATGAGCGACGCGGAGTGGGACGAGGTGGTCCGGGTGAACCTGACGGCGGCGTTCGCGGCGATCCGAGCCGGGGCGCGGAGCATGATGCGGGGCAAGTTCGGGCGCATCGTGAACATCGCGTCGACGTCGGGGGTGATCGGCAACGCGGGGCAGGCGAACTACGCCGCGGCCAAGGCGGGGCTGATCGGCCTGAGCAAGACCATCGCGCGGGAACTGGGGGGGAAGGGGATCACGTGCAACGTGATCGCGCCGGGGTACATCGAGACGGACATGACGGCGAACCTGCCGGCGCAGGTGAAGGAGCACGTGCTGGGGATGCAGTCGGTGAAGCGGACGGGGCAGGGGGACGACATCGCGGCGGCGGTGAGTTACGTGAGCAGCGATGAGGCGGGGTTCCTGACGGGCCAGGTCATCTGCGTCGACGGCGGGATGACGATGTGCTGAGTCCGGGGGAGATGAACGCCTCGGGAGGAAGCGGGCGAGTTGACGCACGCGCGGGAGCACAACAAGGCGAACGGCGGCGTCGCGCGGGAGCGTGCCGGCGAGGATCGTTCGCACGGGCATGAACTGAACCCGCGGGAGATGCTGCGGCGCGGGGGGCTGCGGGTCACGGCGATGCGGGTGGAGATCCTGCGGATGCTCGCGGCGTCGCGGGCGGCGATGAGCGCCGCGGACGTGCTCGACGCGCTGCAGCGGGGCGCGGGACCGAAGAAGTCGGGCGCGGGCCGGGGCGGCGGCGTGGACAGGGTCACGGTCTACCGCACGCTCGGGGCGCTCGTCGAGGCGAACCTGGCGCACCGCATCGACGCGGGGGATCGCGTGTACCGGTATTCGCTCACGGACCACGCGCGGTGCGACGGCGAGCACCACGACCACGAGCACCCGCACATGATCTGCGAGCGGTGCGGGCTGGTGGAGTGCATCGAGGACGCCGAGGTCGTGGTGCGATCCCGGGGGGGCTCGAAGGGCGGGGGGAGCGGCGGGCTGAGCCGGTTTCGCGTGACGCGCCAGGAGATCACGCTGCGCGGCACCTGCGAACGGTGCCTGGCGCAGGGGCGGTAGTCTCGAGACCGCGCGTGCTCATTGGGGCCTACTCGCCCGGGTCGGGCGTGGCGACGGGCTGCCACGGCTCGCGCTCGAGGCGCGTGAGGGTCAGGTCGTCGCGGGTCCAGAGCACGCGCTCGGTCGGGCCCGGCGCGCGCCCGTCGCGCCGGTGGTAGAGCAGGATCGCGCCCGCGGGCGGCGGGTGGACCAGGCGCCCATCGAGATCGAAGGGGGCGATGGGCCACTGACCCCGGGTGAGGTAGAGGCGCCCCGCGCGCTGGCCGTCGAGCGCGCCGGCGTAGAGCGGGAGTCTGGATGCGGCGTCCTTCGCGAGCGTGGAGAGTTCGGCGTCGAGCGCGGCCCACTGGGGCGGGTCGTCACGATGGAAGCGCACGGGGAGCAGGGCGAGCGCCAGACCGAGGAGCACGAACACGGGCGTGAGCCGCGGGGCGAAGCGGACCACGCGGCGGATCGCGCCCGGCGCGAACGCGGCGAGCCACGCACCCGAGACCATCGCGAGGGCCGGATAGGCGACTAATGCGTAGCGCGGTCG
>CALMQD010000422.1 GCA_937871415.1 uncultured Phycisphaerales bacterium
TGGGCGGGTTGTTGCCGCTATTGCTGTTGCCGGAGTTGCCAGTACCGGATGAACCCGAGCCCGCGTTGCCCGAGCCGCCCGTGCCCGAGCCACTGGAGCCTGAGCCGCCGGCGCCCGAACCGCCGGAGCCTGAACCGCCGGCGCCTGAACTGCCGGAGCCTGAACCGCCGGAGCCTGAACTGCCCGAGCCTGAACCGCTCGAGCCTGAACCGCCGCCGGAGTTGTTGTTGATGCCGCCGCTGCTTCCGCCGGTGCCGCCGCCGCTGTTGCCGGAGGAGCCCGAGCCGCTGCCGCTTCCATTGCCGGAAGAGGAACCCGACGAGCCGCCGCCGCCACCCATGTCGATGATGATGACGTTGCCGTCGTCGTCGCGGATGATGGGGTCGACGGGCGTGTTCTGGTCGGGCGGGAGTTGGAGGTCGAGGGGGATGCTCGTGCGCCAGGAGTCGGCGGCGCGGATGGGGAGGGTGGGCCGGAAGGAATCGGCGTAGAGCACGGGGACGAGGCCGAAGGACGCGATCCGCTCGGCGTCGCGCTGGTACAGGCGGTTCTGGTCGGCGGGGTCGGAGGGGAAGACGCCCAGCGCGCGGTGATTGGTGTAGGCGTATGCGCCCCAGGTCTCGTGTCCGGGGAGCAGGAAGTCGGCGAGCAGGAGCGGCTCTTTGAGCGGGAAGAGGTTGTTGACGTCCGGCGGGCCGCCCCAGGAACTGATGAGCAGGAACGAGCCGGCGAGCCGGTGCATCACGTCGAACTGCAGGGGCTCGGTGATGAACTTCACGCCCGGATACCGGGTGCGCATGGTCTGGAGCCATTCGACGACCTTCCACGACGGCGTCGTGTCGGCGACGAACGTGTCGAGCCCGATGCACGTCGCGCCCGCGGCGACCGCGAGGTCCATCTCGGCCAGCGCCAGTGCGCGGTGCTCGGGGTTGTCCGGGTCGAACGACTCCCAACTCGTCGGGTTCCACTGGCGCATGAGTTGCAGCGAGCGCCCCCACCACAGGCCGAGTTCGCACCCGGCGTTCTTGATCCGCGGCAGCCCGCTGGTCGGGTCGGTCGCGGTGGCGGTCTGCGGGTCGCTGAGCCAGTTGGTGGTGAACTGGTACGGGTAGTTCAGTTCGAGCGACTGCGGCGCGTTGAACATGCCCGAGGGCGCCCAGACCATGAAGCGGGCCCAGTCGGGGCGCTTGGCGAGCACGTTGTTGATCCAGGGTCCCCAGCCGTGCAGGTCCGGGCGGGCCTGCGGGCCGCCGACGTAGCCGAAGGGGTTGGAGGCCGACAGGTCGTTGCCCATGGAGGCGGACTGGGGCATGACGGGGCGCGTGTCGCGGGTGTAGGCGACGCCGCCGTAGAGCGAGCGGAAGAAGTCGCGGTAGGGGACGAGCGTGTGGAGCCAGTCGTTGCGGTCGTTCTCGACGCGCACGGTGACGGTGTAGACGCGCGTCTGCCCGGCGGGGATGCGCGCGTCGAAGCGCAAGGGGCCGCCGGCGGCCCTGTTGCTCAGGCCGATGTAGAAGGCCCAGTCGGTGCAGGGCTGGGGCGTCTGGGTCCAGGTGAACTGCACGATCTGGATGTCGTGCTTGTACTCGAGGAGGGGGTAGAGCAGGCTGATGCCGATCACGTGCCGGTCGTTGCGCATGACCCACACGGGCGAGTACGTGTCGCGCGGGTAGTATCCGCCGGGCGCGCCGTACTGCGGTCCCGAGCGCGTGCGGTTCCAGTTGTTGAGGTTGTGGGCCGAGCGGAACTCGATCTCCGAGCCCATGTTGAAGTTGCCGACGACCAGCTCGCCGATCGGCAGCGCTTCATCGGTGGGGTTCGTGAAGGTGTAGATCAGGTCCACGCCGTCGGGCTGCACCTGGCGCCGGACGCTCGCCTGCAGGCGCGGGTCCCACAGCTGCCACATGGGCATGTTCTGCTGGTCGAACACGACCTCCTGGGTCGAAGCGTCCTTGATGACCAGGCGCTCGCCCTCGGGCGAGACCGTCACCGTCGGCGTGCCCGTGCGGATCGGCGGGATGAGCGAGGCGGAACTCTGGGCGCGGGCAACGGCGCAGGCCATCACCAGACACAGAACGGACCAGATCAGGGAACGCATGGCGGCATGTCCTTTCGGGACCGCTCGTCTCGGAGCGGCGGCCATGGACACCATCGGACCCACGGCGCGCCGGGGGAAGGCCCGCGGGGCATGAAAGCGGGTGGTCCGCGTCACGGGTTGCGCAGGCGGTGCGCGCGTCAGGCTTTGACGCGCGGGGCGCGCCGACCCGACCGATAAGCGCGAGGCGCAAGCGGGTCACGCCGCGGGCTGGGCCAGCGGGCGCTCGGCATCGACGAGCGCGGGCTCTTCGCCGTATGGGACCTCGTCCCCGCCGGCCTGGGCCTCGGATTCGCGGAGGTGGTCGAGGGCCGGGCCTTCTTCGATGAACTGGGCGGAGGGGCTCAGTCCGAGTTTGGCGGCGGGGTGGGGCAGCGGGGGGAAGGCGCGGAAGACGCCGCCGGCGACGAGGCGGAGCGTCACGAAGACGCCCATCGCCGCGACGAACGTGGCGCATGCGCCGAGGAAGAAGAGGAACGTCTCGCCGCGCGGGAGGCCCATGACGTTGCCCAGGCAGGTGCCGACGGCGATGACGAACAGCGGCTGGTCCGCCCGTCTTCGGATGGCGGTGTCGACCGCGGCGCAGGCGACGCCGAAGAAGAGCGCGTACCAGACGACGCCCAGGTGCAGCATCTCGTAGTAGCCGTGCCCGATGATCCCCGGTCCGACGTTGAAGACCAGCCCCAGACGTTCCTGGATGAGGATGCCGATGGCCGACGGCTTGCCCGGCCAGAACTGACGCGGGATCGGGTTGGCCAGGAAGTAGGCCAGTCCCTGGAAGGGGTACGGCGGGAGGTTGTCGGGCACCTGATCGATGAGGTAGCCGGTGTAGATCGAGGGGTCGGTCGCGAGCAGGCTCCAGATCGCCTCGGTCTCGATGCGCGGGTTCGTCAGGGCGCGCTTGATCTGGGCCACGCGCTGGCTGATGACGGTCTGGCGGTCCTGGCGCACGTTCACGTCGGCGCGGAACGCCGCGTACATCGTCAGCGCCGCGACCGCCGCGGTGCCGCCCGCGATCAACCAGGTCATCCGCACCGAGCGCGGGCAGAACCGGAAGTAGTAGAAGTAGCCGACCCAGCCGACCATGAGGAACATGTTGAGCAGGGGGCGGCGGCCGATGCCCGCGGTCGTTGCGAGCACGAGCACCGTCGGGAGCACGAGGGCGAAGACGCCCATCGCCAGCGGGTTCCTCTTCCGCGAGAGCAGGTAGAACGTCGCCAGGCCCACGGAGGCCGCGAGCCACCCGTCACGGAACTGGGCCATGAGCATGCCGAGGTAGTCGGGGATGGGCACGAGCGTGGTGATCAGTCCCAGCGCCATGCAGATGCCCAGCGAGATGAACAGCAGGGGCGAGGACACGGGCAGCGAGCAGGTGGGGATGACCTTGGTGAGCCCGGTCCACTTGCGACCGAGCTTGTAGAAGAGCAGGAAGAGCACCAGGAACGTCGGCACCCAGAAGGTCATCACCGCGATGGCGTGGCCCGAAGGGATGTAGAAGGGGTTGGTGTATTTCTCCGCCGCGAGCAGCGCCG
>CALMQD010000423.1 GCA_937871415.1 uncultured Phycisphaerales bacterium
CAGCCAGTCGGCGTCGCGCGGGTCCACGTCCCAGCGTTCGATCAGGCGCCGGCGCACGTCGGCGATGTCCGTCTCGGCGTGACCATAGATCGGGAGCACCGGCAGACCGGCGGGGAAGGCGTGCGAGCGGCCCGGCGCGAACGCGGCGCGGGCACGCTCCAGGAGTTGCTCCTCGTACACGTCCGAACTGGCAACAATTGCGTCCACGGGCGGGCGCAGTTCGTGGGGTCGGACCACCGGCACGCCGCGCAGTGTCGGCGTGCGCGGCTCATCGTCGATCACCGCGACGACCTGCACGTCGAACTCGGCCCAGGGCTGGCGCACGAGGCGGACCGAGTGCCGGCCCGCCCCGTAGAGCGCGATCCGCCGGTACCCGTTCTGCAGGCAACGCACCGCGGCCAGCCGGATCCGATCCATCGCCCACTGCGTGAACGGGGTGATGATCCCGGACGCGATGACGGCGTCGATCGGCCCGCCCAGTTCTGAACCCCCCGTATTGGGCACTTGCAACTCTGGGGGCATGGTGCTCGCGGGTTGCCGGCGCGTCGCTTGAGCCATGTTTGGGGTATCGGCGCGCGGCCGCGCGCAACTGGCAAAGCGGCGGGCACGCCCGCAGTGGCCCACAACCGGGGAGAGGGTGGCGAAAGGCGCGCACGCGTCCCAAGTCGAACTCCGGTCGGACCGATGGCTGTTGCGCGTCATCACCCCGCGTGATGCCGCACCGCCTCCACCCGGAAACACGAGCATGAGCGCGCACACCCTCCGCACAGCCCCGCCCGTTCAGCAGGCCGCCGAGCCCGATTCGCTGGCGTTCCGCGGCCCGAACCGACGCGGGCACCACCGCTTCCCGCTCATCCGCGCTTCGAAGGTCTATCGACCCGCCTCGTCGACGTTCGTGCCGGCGCGAACCGTCAACCTGTCCGTCGGCGGCGCTCTCGTTGAGGCGGCGTCCGCCCGGCCCTTCGAGGTCGGAGAAGTGGTCGAGATCGGTGTGGCGCTGCGCGGCGCAGCGCTGGTCCGCGAGCCGGCGATGGTCGAGGCGGTCGTGGTGCGTGTGAGCCCGGCGCAGGGCGACCGCCAGGCCGTCGCGCTCCGCTATCTGAACCCGCACCACCCCGCGCCGCGGGCGGCCTGACCCGGGCATGCACCCGAGCGGCGCGAGGTTGGACAACGGGCTCCGGCGTTCCCTATAACCCCGCGCGTCAGGGACGTCCAGAAGGCCAGGAGCGCCCGGGTGTTCATCGTTCAGGCACACTCGTTCAAGCAGCAGGCGCGTCTGGCGATCACGCTCGCGTGGATCGCGGGCTACACGAACGTCATGACGATCCTCGCGTGCGGACACGTGACCAGCCACGTCTCCGGCACGACCAGCGACCTGGGTCGCGCGGTGGCCGAGCGGAACTGGGCGACGACGGGGTTTCTGCTGTTCCTGCTGTTGACGTTCGCCGCCGGAGCCGCGGCGTCGGGGTTCGTGTGCGAACTCGGACGCCGGCGCGGTTGGGAGTCGATCTACGTCGTTCCGATGGCCCTGGAGGCGTCGCTGCTCACGGGGTTCGCGCTGGTGTGGGAGTTCGGGAGTGTGACGTCATCGGATCGCGGCGGCGCGGGGGCCTCGCCGACCGTGGGCGCGCTCTTCCTCCTCACGGGCATCGCCTCGATCGCGATGGGGCTCCAGAACGCGACGATCACGCGCATCTCCAGCGGCGTGGTGCGGACCACGCACGTCACCGGCGTGCTGACCGACCTGGGGCTGGAGTTCGCGCAGTTCCTGTACATGCTGCGCGACCATGCTCGCCAGATCCGCGCCTCGGGGGCCGGCTCGCGCGCCGAGTTCTCGCGCGCGGTCCGCGCCGTTCCGGCGCACATCACCTCGAAACGCCTGCTCCTCCTGGCCTCGATCCTCGGCAGCTTTGCGCTGGGGGCGGGGCTGGGCACCGTCGCGTTCGAGGAGGCTCGCCGGTGGGCGATGTTCCCGCCGGTGCTCTTCCTGCTCTGGATCGTCTACCAGGACATCACCCGCCCCATCGCGGAGATCGAGCCGTCCGACCTGGTCGGGGGCGAGAACGGCATCGACCTGGACGACCGGCTGGTCGTGTACCACCTGCGCCGCGACAGCGGGCGCACGCGCAAGGCGCTGCGTGCCAAGGTGCACCGGATGCCGAACCTCTCGGCGTGGGTTGATCGCGTGCCCGCGCACGTGCGCGTGCTCATCCTCGACCTGGGCGACGCGGCGGCGATCGACCACAACTCGGCGCTGGAGCTGCGCAACGTGCTGGCCCGTCTGAAGTCCGAGGGCCGGGCGCTGGTGCTCGCGGGCCTGAGCCCGGAGCAGTACCAGCAGTTGCGCAAGGCCGCGACGGGCGACCTGCTCAGCCCGCTCAACGCCTGCTCGGACCTGGAACTGGCGATCGCGCGCGGGCTGAATCTGCTCGAGGGCGCGCCCAAGTGATTCATCGCGATCCGCCGCCGCCCCGACCGGCCGTCAAGAGAAGATCGACTTCATCCTGAGCGCCCGGCGCGTGTCGGCGATCTGGCCGGTGTGCATGCCGTTGTGGAAGACCATGCGCATGATCACCTGCCAGCCGGCGATCTGAATAGCGCCCCAGGGCACCATCTTCTCCAGTTCGGCGTCGGTGGCGGCGCGGGCCTTGTCGCTCAGGCGCTTGCAGCAGTTGTCGAAGATCTCGACGCAGCGCGAGAGCGGCGGGTACTGGTGCGCTTCGGGCGTCGGCGCCGAGCCGAAGGACACCATCTCCGTGTTGAAGCGCCGGCGGTCGCCCTGGCGCGGTTCGCCGGTGAAGAAGTCGCCCGCGTCCGGCGGCGTGCCGTCGATCTTCTCGATCGCGCGGCTCATCGTGATCGCCAGGTGCCCCAGCGTCCACGCGACGTGGTTGGGCAGGCCCCCCGGGCCGCCCGGCTGGGCCGTCAGGTTCGTGTCGTCGAAGCCGACGAGGTACCGCTTGAGCAGGTCGCGGCTCTGAAGGACGTTCTCGGCGAGCGCATCGCGGAGCTGGATCATGGCCCGAGTGTACCGCCCCGGAACGCCCCGACGGCGCGGCTCCCGGTCGCGCTGCGCCGCATCCGCCCGCGCCGACCGGCCGAATACCCCTGCGCCCTCGCGCTACCCTCGTGGGCCACG
>CALMQD010000424.1 GCA_937871415.1 uncultured Phycisphaerales bacterium
TTCGAGCGGGTGCGGACGTTGCACGCCGACACCGACTCGCACACGAGCGTGGTGTTGGCGCAGATCATCTTGCACCACCGCTTCGGCGTGCGTCCCCCTCCCACGGTGATGGATTTCCATGCGCGCGAGCGCGTGGCGCTGAGCGCCCCCCCTTCCCCCCCTTCCCCCCCTTCCCCACTCTTCCCCCGTGTCCACAGCGGCGCGAATGGCGCGAAGATCGGCGCGTCGGAGCCGCCGGAGTGTCTGCTCCTGATCGGCGACAAGGTCGAGACCGATCCGCCGGCGCGGAGCGAGGGGTACGTACACGAACTGGACCTGGGCGAGGCGTGGAAGGAACTGACCGGGCTTCCGCTGGTTTACGCGGCGTGGCTCTGCCGCGCGGGTGAGGAAGAGAGCCTCGCGGTGCGTGCGGCGTGTTCGATGTTGGAGCGGTCGCGCCTGCACAACCGCACGCGGCTGGACCACATCGTGGCCGCGCACGCGCCGGGGCGGCACTGGGACGCGGACCACGCGCGCGAGTACCTGGGCTCGCTGCTGCGGTACGACCTGGGGGAGCGCGAGCGCGAGAGCGTGGAGCGGTTCGTGACGCTGGCGCACGAGATGGGGCTTTTGGGCGGCGATCCGTCGTCGTCGCGTCCGGTACTGCGCTGGGCGCGGCCGCGCCTGTCGCCGGGGCCCGAGGCGGCGGGCGTAGCGAACTGACCGAACGAGGGTCCGACTCATGCCGGCGCTACCGAGGCTGCGCACGGGGCTGTTCGAGCGCTTGAGCGCGCAGTTGCGGTTCGTGCCGCCGGAAGCGGCGCGCCGGCAACTGGTACGTGCCGAGGGCTTGGCGGACGAGGTGTTCGCCGACCTGAACCCCGTGGCGCGTGCGACCGGCTCGGGCGGCGGGCGCGGTCGGGGAGAGTCTGCGACGCGCGTGAGCGCCGTGCCGAGTGCGGCAAGCGTCGGCGAGCGGTATTACCCCGGCGCGTGGGTGGTGGCTCGCCTGACGGGGTACACGGGCGCGGATATCGGTCGCCTGGCCGCGGAGGGTGAGGTGATCCCGGGCGCGGCTTTGTTGGGGGATGTGTGCGCGTACATCGAGCATCTGTCGGAGGCGGCGCAGGTTACGGCGGGCGAGGTGCTCGAGGACGTGGCGGCCGCGGCGCCGGCGCGGCGGCTGGGTCTGAGGCGTGGGCGG
>CALMQD010000425.1 GCA_937871415.1 uncultured Phycisphaerales bacterium
CGGGGTCGAAGGTGATGAAGTGCTCGGCGAGCTGGGCGCGGAAGTCGTCGATCTCGGCGAGGACATCCGGCATGTCCACGACGTGCGACATCGGGAAGCTGGGGTAGACCTTCTTGAGGTCCGGGCGGCAGACCAGGCGGAAGAGCGTGCGGCGGGTATCGGTGTGCCGGCCGCGGCTCAGGATGTAGAACTTGCTGCCGGTCACTGCCTGGCTGAGGAGCTCGGTGGCAAGGATCTCTTCTTCGCGCCCGACCATGCAGTCCTTGAGCGTGGCGTCGATGTCGAAGTCGCGGTGGAGGCGGTGGTGGACGACCTCGATGTTGTCGACGAGGCAGATGAAGAGGTCGGGCTTGAGGGCGGCGATCTGGTCGTAGTCGAAGGCGGCGAAGAGGCCGTGACGCCAGCGGAAGGTGGCGTGGGTGTTGACGATGATGTTGGGCTTGTCGCGCGAGTCGGCGATGACGTCCTTGAAGGCGGCGCGGCGGAGTGAACTGAGGCGCGAGATGGGCAGGTCGAGGATGCGTCCCGGTCGGACGTCGCGCGCCTCGGCGTACATCATGTCGCCGATGTTGTAGAGGTCGAGCGCCTCGCCCTGGCTGCCGGCCAGGTCGCGCACGGCGGCCAGGTAGGCCTTCTTGTCCATCCCGATCTGGCCGGTCACGATCGCTCGCATGCCTGACTCCTGAATGGAGCAAGTTTAGAGCGTGCGGGGCGGGGAGGCGGCCGGGCGAAGCGGGGCGAGGACCCGGAGGCTGGGAGAGCGCGAAGAGTGGGCGAAGAAGGGGATCGCCGCAGAGTGACGAGCGACGGGTTTTCTCGGCGTTCTTCTGAGGGCCTCAGCGCCATCTGAGTTCCTTCCGTGAGCAGGAGTTGCGCGAGGGCGCGGTGCGGGGCCGGATCGTGGGGCGTTCGAGGGCGGTTTCCCGATACACGCACGCGGGAAATCGGGTGAGGGGTTGAACGCGAAGCGGCGAGGCGTGTGTTCATGTTCCAACAGTGCAAGCGCGCGGTGCGTTGGCGGGCCCTTGGCGCGCTCGGCGCGGCTGCGGCGTGTGTGTGGGCGTTGGCGGGCGCGGGTGCAGCGACGGCGCTGGGCGCACCGGTGTTCCTGCCGATGCCCCTGGGCGAGCAGGCGCTCATCAATCCCGCGCTGCTCTCGGGCGACGGGCGCGTGGTCGCGGGCTCGAGCGACTCCGGCAGCGTGTCGCGCGCCTGGCGTTGGTCGATCGATCAGGCGGGCGAGATGTTCATCGATGCGCCGATGGGCGCGGGGTCGATGTTCGTCTCCGGCCTGAGCGCGGACGGCGCCCGCATCGTCGGCACGGCTGAGACGCCGGGCTCGATGGTGCGTGCGTGGGACTGGCGTGCGACGGGCGGTGGTGGGGCGGGCGGGGCGGTGCTGGTTTCGACGCCGGGGTCGAATGTGCCCGTGGAGTCGCCGCAGGTGTCGGGGGATGGAACGCGGTTGTCCGGTCTTGCGCTCGATAGCGCGGTGGTGCTGGGCGGTGGCGGTGGAGGGGGGATGACCATTCTGCCGGACGTGAACGGGCAGACGCCGACGGTGACGGCGCTGTCGTTCGACGGCGGCGCGGCGGCGGGACTGGCGGGCGATCTGTTCGTGAACGCGCGGGCGTTCAGGTGGTCGGAGGGGGGCGGCGCGGCGGGCGTGACCGGCCTGCCGGCGGGCTTTCTGGCGACGAACGTGACGATCTCGGGCGACGGGCAGCGCGTCGCGGGCGTCGCGATGAGCACGGGGTTTCAGTCGGTGGGGTTTGTCGCGGGCGCGGATGGGGTCGCGGGCGCGTTGCCGGCGATTCCGGGGGGCGGTGTCTTCTGGCCGCGGTCATTGTCGGGCGACGGGCTGGTGATGCTGGGCGATGACGATCAGTTTCTGGGGCAGTGGGTGTATGTGGAAGGGCAGGGGTACCGGAGCGTGTCGGAGTTTCTGGCGGCGGGGGGCGTGGATGTCGCGGCGCTGAACAGCGCGTACGACGTGGGCGCGTGGTACGACATGTCGGACGATGCGCGTTCGTTTCTGGCGCTGGTGCGCCGGCGCGAGGACATGGCGCAGGGGTACCTGGTCGTGACGGTGCCGGGCGCGGGCGCGATCTCGGTGGTCGGCGTAGCGCTGCTGGTCCTGGCGGCGGCGCGGCCGCGGCGGCGCTGAGCGGGGGAAGCGGG
>CALMQD010000426.1 GCA_937871415.1 uncultured Phycisphaerales bacterium
AGTAGCGCTCCGCGTCCCAGATCACCGTGTTGTCCGCGTCGATCGCGTGAGCGCCGGAAGTGGAGCCCGCGTACGTCGCGTTCGCGAAGTTGCCGCCGAGGTACAGAGCCGAGCCCTGATCGCCGTCGTCGCCCTCGAAGCGGCCCTGCTGGTTCAGCGGCGGCACGAACTGGAAAAGGTCCGAATCGCCGCCGGCGTAGGACCGCCCGCGAGCCACGCCACGCTGCTTCCAGTTCGCGTCGATGACGTTGCCGTCGGAGTTGGTGAAGCGGAACGGATCGCCGAAGATGATCGGCGTGGCGTTCTCGAACGCCAGCAACCCGCCGCCGCCGGCCTGCGGGCCGTCTTCGTGATCGTCCACGGGCACCGTTGGACCGAAGGTGTGGTGGGCTTCGATATTGATCGTGAACGCGCCGTCGGCGCCCCGGTCAAAGCCTTCGACCAGCACGTAGTACGTCGAGCCGCCGGTCAGCACGACCTCAAGCTGGGCATCGTTCGTGCCCGCGAAGTCGTCGTTGAAATCGATCTGCACGCCGTTGCTGTCGAGGATGCGGACCGCGACGTCCTGCAGTGCGGGGATCAGGCCCGAGGCCGCGCCCCGGACGGTGACGAACGCCAGGCCGGTACCCTCGGCCCGGAACTGGTACATCTTCGACGCGGTGCCCGGCGTGTTCATCGTCGGGCCCAGGAGCGGGTCCTGGCGGGTCGTGTTGACGCGGGTGACCTGGTCGAGCGGCAGCGGCAGCGCCGACATGTCGACAACCAGCGTGTATTGGCCGAAGGCCGGCCGGCCGGCGCCGAGTTCGTCAGAGCGAACGCGGAAGTAGTACGTCGTGTTCTGCTGGGCGACGAATGTCGAGAACGCGTTGGTCAGGCGCCCGGCCTGCTGGTCGTCGGTGACCTGCAGCCCCTGCGCGTCGTACACCGACAGGTGTGTGTCGAGGATGTTGACGTCCTCGGAGATCGCGCTGGCGGTCGCCAGGCCGTTGAACCGAGAGTCGTCCGGGACGACGAGCTTGTAGACGACCTCGTCCTGACGGAAGCTCGTCAGGTCGGCGACCGAACCCTCGCCGAAAGTGTCGGCGCCCTTGCCCGGGGCCGGGTCGAAGACCGTGTCGATCGCGATGGCCTCGGTCGCCGCGTCCACGCGCAGCGTGTAGTTGCCCGTGCGGGTGCGTCCGGCGCCCAGCGCGCCCTGCTCGGCGCGCACGCGGATGGTGTACGTCTCGCCGGCGGTGCCGACAAAGCCTGTCCAGGCGTCGGGCGCGACGTTGGGGTTGGTGGAGCTGAGCACGCCGTTGTTGGCGCCGAAGGAGATCAGCGTGCCGCTCGAGTTGTACACCTCGACGTACGAGTCGAACGTGCTGTTCCAGACGGTCGCGTCATCGGCCTTGAGGATCGTGTCGACGAGGACGGACACGAAGTCCTTGCTCCCCATCGCGCCCGGCATCGTGAAGCGGAACGTGTCGTCGCCGCTCGAGGTCGCGATGTTGCCCTCGACCTTGCCGCGCCCGTTCTCTTTCGCGCCCGGCATGTTGGTGAGCGTGATCACCGTGCCGACGCTCGGGTTGAACGGCACGGGGAAGTTCGGGTGATCCGCGCCGTCGAGCATGACGCGCGACTCGAGCGTCTCGATCATCTCCCGTGACCGATCGCGCAGGCCGTTCTTGCGCCCCGCGGTGCGCGCCAGCCGCGCGCTCAAGCGTCCCAGCACGCCGAATCGTTCGACACCGGAAACGCCTGCACTGATGTTGCTCTTCATGACGGGCTCCAAGCTCCCCAAGTCGGTACGGCAACCGATCTGTTCTAACTGTTGGACCGGGTCACCCGCCCCCATTCGCGTTGGCCCGCGCGCTCCGCCCCTGCACCCCTGCGCGCCGTTCCCGGTCGTGGGCCATCACCTATGTCTCAGTCTAACCGAACCTTGGTCGGTTCGTCCAGTCGGCAAGACGGGTTCCTTTTGGGATAGGTTCAGCAACCCGATCAAAGACCGATCGGATCGCGGTCCATCCCGTGGCGCGGGCTCAGCCTCGGCTGGGCAGGCTCCGTTCGCCGAGCGAGCACCTCACCGCCTCTTCCGCCAGCAAGTCGGTCGCGTCGTAGACCGCCACCGACAGGTTTTCAGGCGAGATCAGCAGGGGCGCCTCGCTGCACCCAAGGATTATGCCCTCGCATCCGCGTGCCGCAAGGCGGCCGGCCACTTCCAGCACCTGCTTCTGGCTCTCCGGACGCACCACGCCGTACACGAGTTCCCGGAAGATGATCTGGTTCACGATCTCTGCGTCGGCATCGTCCGGAGTTTCGACACGAACACCCCGGATTCCCAGGTGCGTCTGATAGGTCGAGCCGCGCATGACCAGCTTGGTCCCGATCAACCCCACCACCGAGCGCCGGTCCTGACAAACCCGCTCAGCAACCAGGTCCGTCATTTTCAGGAACGGGATCGGCGAGCGGGTCTCCGCAAGGTGGATGCCAAACTGCATCAAGTTGTCGGGGACGATGCAGAACTCGGCGCCGGCTGTCGCCAGTACCCGGGCTGACCGGGCCAGCATTTCCCCTACCCGCTCCCAGTCGTCGCCCATCACCGCGTCGACGTACTCGGACAGCGGCTGGTTGTGCAGCGTGACGATCGGGTGGCCCTTCCCGCCCACGAGGCGCGCCGCGTGACGAAAGATCTCGCGGTAGCACAGGGCGCTCCCCTCCGGGCTCACGGCGACGATCCCGATGTGCTTGGACAAGCAGTCACTCCCGGCGCGGCGGGTGCACCGCACGCTTCCAACAATAGTCGGTGCCACCGGTCCGCAGCCGGGTGGTCCGGTGCGGCAAACGCGGCCGGACGCCCGTCAGGAACATCATGCCCGACCCGTTCTCCATCCTCGGTCTGCCTCCCCGGTTTGATCTCCACCCGCAGCAGATTCAGCGCGCCTACTTGGCGCGGTCCGCCCGGCTCCACCCCGACGTCGCTGCCGCCGGCGCTCTCGATGAGGGCGACGGCACGGGCGTTTCGGCGGCGGCGCTCAACCAGGCCCGCGCCACCCTCGACCGCCCGGACTCGCGTGCCGAAGCGCTCCTGGCGGCTCTCGGCGGGCCCTCGCGCGAACAGGACCGTTCGCTGCCCGCGGGCTTCCTCGAGGAGATGATGGACCTCCGCGAGACGATCGACGCCGAGCTCGAGGCCGACCGGGGCGCGGCGCTCATGAAGTGGGAGACCTGGGCCGCGGAGCGCCGCTCGAGCCACGAGCGGGCGGTGGCGGCGATGTTCGATGCGCTCGGGCAAGGCGACACCGCCGTCGGCACGGAGAAATACGCCGCCGCCCTGAAGGCCGTCCGCATGGAACTCAACGCGTGGCGCTACATCGAGCGGCTCATCGAACAGCTTCGGTCAGCGGATTGATCCACAGCCCGGTCGCGAGTTTCGGGTAGAAGAACGTGCTCTTCTGGGGCATGAGCACGTTGGCCCGACTGACGTCCCGCACGGCGCTGAGCGGTGTAGGTCGAACAAGCACTGCGAGTTGAGCGAACCCCCGTCCGCCGCCCGCACCGGTCTCTTCGCCCCGACCGATCGCGAGCACTTCTTCGAGGGTGTGCGGGAACGCCCACTTCACCGTCGCGCACGAAGCCAGTTGCCGGGCGCAGACGTCTTCAACGATCGCGTGCTGGGTCCACGACACGTCGAGTTGGCGCCAGGCCTTGGGCTTGTCCGGGAAGCGGGCGGCCAGCGGATCGGGATGCGTGTCCAGGGGCGTTGCGACGGCTGCTCTCTTCCCCTCGCTCGCAAAGTCGTAGAGCCCAACGCGGGGTGCAGATCCCGCTCCCGCGCTGGCGCTCGTGACTTCTCGGTACAGGTCGTGGATCGACCCCGAGAACGGCGTGCTCTTCACCGAGCCGCGTGCGGCGTCGAGCAGACGATCGAACGAGTATCCCGGCATCCCGCCGAGCACCCGATGCGTGGGCCAGATCACCAGCCCCGCGTCGTTCATGCTGATGAGCACGAACATGCAGCGCCTCGCGGGGTGATCGGGGGGCACGGGGCCGCGTGACGCGAGTTCCTTCAGGTAGTTCAACTGCGTGGTGTATCGATGATGGCCGTCGGCGATGAAGACGTCCTGGCCCTGCAATGCCTCCTGATATTGCCGGATCAGTCCCGCGTCGTCGATGGTCCAGACTTCGTGCTCGACGCGCTCGGCGTGTGCGCCCGTGAGAGTGCCGCGCGTATCCGGACCCCGCGACGCGGCGATCCGGCGTGCGAACTCCGCGGCTGCGCCCGCGTCGTCCGGGCACAGTCCGAAGATCGGCGACAACTGGGCCTCTGTTGCGCGCATGAGCGCGAGCCGGTCCTCCTTGGGCCCGCTGAAGGTCTCCTCGTGCGGCAGGACGCCGCCGCCCGGCGCCGGTCCGAACGGAACCAGGTCGACGCAGCAGCACACGCCCAGGCGCGCGACCTCTCGTCCGGCGGTGTCGACGAAGCGCTGGCGGTAGACGTAGATCGCCGGAGCGGCTTCCCGCGTCAGCGTTCCGTCCTGCGTCCATTTCCTGAGCGTCGCCGCCGCCCCCTCGTACGCGGACGCCGGACCGAGTTCCTTGGCCGGCACGTGGGGCAGATCGATCGCCGCGATGTTGCGGTCGCTCTGGGCGAGCAGGCGCTGCTTCGATTCCGCGTCGAGGACGTCGTAGGGCGGCGCGATGAGCGGGGTCACGTCATGTGGACGCGGACCGCCGCCGCGCAACCCCCCCTGCTGGTACCGCCACGGTCTGAATGGATGGATCGTCGGCATGGCGTGTCAGGATAACGCTCCGGCGGGGGTACGCCCGGCCCGCCCGCGCCGCGGACGTTGCCGGGCGTTCATCGGCTACCCTTGAACATGAGCAGCGACGCCAGAGCGCTTGTACTCCGTGCGCCGGGAACCAACTGCGACGCCGAGATGTGCCGTGCCTTCGAACTCGCCGGCGCGAGTGTGGACCTCGTCCACATCGATCGACTCTGCGCGGACCCGGCGATCGTCGAGGGCTTTGATCTGATCGGATTCCCGGGCGGTTTCTCGTACGGAGACGACATCGCCTCGGGCCGCATCTTTGCGATGCGCCTGCGCGAACGCCTCTACCCCGCCCTGCGCGACGCGGCCCGGCGCGGCGTGCCGATGATCGGCGCCTGCAACGGGTTCCAGGTCATGGTGCAGGTCGGGCTGCTTCCCGGGCCTGCGCCGGGGGCCGACTGGCCCGAAGACGGTGCGCCCGCTCAGACGTGCTCGCTCGCCCACAACGCCGGCGGACGATTCATCGATCGGTGGTGCCGAGTGCTGACCAATCCGCACTCGCCGTGTATCTGGACGCAGGGGATGGAACGATTCCTCGCCCCGGGCTCCGCGGGTTCCGAC
>CALMQD010000427.1 GCA_937871415.1 uncultured Phycisphaerales bacterium
GAGGCCGGGAGCCGGACGAGCTGGGTCCCGTGGGCGGGCACGCTCGCCTCGGCCGAGCGCGTGCCGGAGAAGACACGCACGCCGCCGACTTCGACGGTGTAGGTCACGTCGCGCAGGGGCAGGCCCTCGTCGTTGTCGTTGGTCACGTTCACGAGAACGTCGAGCGCGGTTCCGTCGTCGGTCGCGGAGGTGACGGCGGCGGTCGCGTCGGTCACGGCGGGGGGCTTGATCGAGGAGCACGCGCCGAGTGCGCAGAGCGTGCTCGACAGCAGCGCGGCGCACGAAGCGCGGGCGAAGAGGACGCGGGTCCGCGGGCGGGGAGTCGTCATGGTCCGAGTGTACCGCGGGCGCGTGCGGCGCAGCGGCAGGCCGCGGGCGCGGGCGGCTATTCGTCGGGGGGTTCGTCCTGGCGCTCGCCCCTGCCGGGGAGGGCGTAGGCCTGGGCCGCGCCGGGCTCGGGGGTGTCGGCGGTCGGGTGCTCGGCGTCGCCGGGGGTGGCCGTTCCGCGCACGCGGGACGCGGGGAAGAGTCGCAGCAGGACGACGCCCAGTTCGTAGAGCAGGTAGAGCGGCACGGCGAGAACAAACATGGAGATGGGGTCGGCGGGGGTGAGCACGGCGCCGAGGATGGCGCAGACCATGATCGCGTGGCGGCGGTATTTGCTCAGGAACCTGGGTGAGAGAATGCCGACCCAGCCAAGCAGCAGCACGACGACGGGCATCTGGAAGCCGATGCCCAATGCCAGACCGAAGCCAAAGAGCATGGAGAAGTAGTCGGCGATGCGGTACTGCTGGGCGACGACCTGGTTGCCCGAGGTGGGCACGCCGCGGATTTCCACGGGGGCGTGGGAGTTCGCGGCGTCCGGGGGCGCGACTTTCCCGTCGGGCGGCGGTTCGGCCCTGGGCACGGCGATGCGCACCTGGTGGAGCGCGCGGCTGTACCACATCATGCCCGGGGCGGGGTCGGGCGGGTCGGCCTCGAGCACGGGCATATTCGGGAGGACGACGCCCTGCGGGAGCGGGACGGATTCGGGCGCGCGGAACTCGAGGGACGAGTTGAAGAGCACGAAGAACGACAGGATCACCGGGAGCATGACGTAGTACAGGAAGAGCCCCGCGCAAGCCGTGAGGATGAGCGAGAGGGGACCGACGATGTAGGCGAAGCGGCGCTCGTGCCGGTGCAGGCCGGGCGCGATGAAGAGCCAGAGCTGATAGAGCAGCCAGGGCCCGGCGATCACCAGCGCGATGATGATCGACATCTTCAGCGCGCTGTTGAACATCTCGAAGAACGAGGTGATCTGGAACTCGGCGTGTCCGCCGCCGCTCTGGGCGCGCATCGCGCGGTTCGCCGGCTCGATGAGGAACAGCAGGATCGGGCGCCACCAGTTGAGCGAGATGATCAGCGGCGGGACCGAGCCCAGCAGACCCCAGATGAGCCGCTTGCGGAGCTCTTCGAGGTGGTCGCCCAGGGGCATCACGGCGTCGCCCGGGCTCTGACCGGCGCGGCGGTGACCGGCGTGCTCGTCGGCGCGACCGTTCCCCGGGTTCCCGCGATCGCGCACCGCCAGCAACGAGCCCAGGAGCCCGTTGTCCATCCAGCCGGAAGCGTTCTGGCGGCGGGTCATGTCCGGATGAGGGTAGCGGCGTTTGGGGCGTGTTCCGGATGACCCCGGAGTCGGGAAGGCGCTTGACGCGATTCGGGCGGTGCCGGATAACCGGTTCGGGCGGCGTTGCCCGCTGTTCTGTGGGGCCCAGGAACCCGCAGGCGGGGTGGAAGCGGGGCGCGGCGGAGAAGGTGACGGAACAACCCGGGTGGCGCGTCTAGGTACATGAACGTGTGGCCCGATTGACCCGCCTCATGGACCGAGCGCCGGCTTCCAGTCCGAGCGAGCACCAGCCGCCCTCCGGGGACGGGGAGGAAGGCGCGCGCGTGTTCGGCCCGGGCGCGGTCGAGTGCGCGGGCCCGGACGCGAGCGATTTGGAGGACGCGAGGCTCCTGGGGCGGGTGAACGACCCCGTCATGCGCCGCGCGGCGCTCGAAGCGCTCTGGGAGAAGCACCGGCGGTGGGTGGCGGCGGTGCTGCTGGTGTACAAGCCGCGCGAGGCGGACCTCGAAGACCTGTTGCAGGACGTGGCGCTGATGATGGTGGCGAAGATCCAGGACGTGCGGGGTGCGGGTGGCGACGGCGGCACGGAGGGGACGGGAGCGCCCAATGCCGCGGCGTCGTTCAAGCC
>CALMQD010000428.1 GCA_937871415.1 uncultured Phycisphaerales bacterium
TTTGGGCTTGCCCTCCTCCTCCCCGCCGCGGTCCTCGGCCCCGCCGCCCGGGCGCAGGACGTCAAGTGTGAGAAGTACACCCTCCCCAACGGGCTGACCGTCATTCTGCACGAGGACCACTCGCTCCCGATCGCGACGATCAATCTGTGGTACTACGTCGGCGCGAAGGAAGAGCCGCCGCGGCGCTCGGGCTTCGCCCATCTCTTCGAGCCCCTCATGTGCATGGGGACCCACCGCGTCCCCGGCTCGGGCTTCGACGACATCATGGAGGCCGGCGGCGGATCGAACAACGCCTCGACCTCCCTCGACCGTACGAACTACTTCTCCTCGGGCCCGGCCGAACTGCTCCCGACGCTGCTCTACCTCGACGCCGACCGCATGGAGGACCTCGGTCGCTTCATGACCAAGGAGAAACTCGACCTGCAGCGCGACGTCGTGCGCAACGAGATCCGCCAGAACGTCGAGAACACGCCCTACGGGCGCGCCGACGACTCCGCCGAGCGCATCATGTTCCCCGTCTCGCACCCGTACCAGAAGGGTGTCTACGGCACGCACGAGGACCTCGAGGCCGCGACCGTCAACGACGTGCGCGACTTCTTCGCGAACTTCTACATCCCGAACAACTGCTCGCTGGTGGTCGCGGGCGACTTCGACCCGGCGAAGATCAAGCCGCTGGTCGAGAAGCTCTTCTCCTCCATCCCCGCCGGCCCCAAGCCCAACCTGCGCGACCGCAAGGACTACCCCATGCCCGAACTGGGGCACGTCGCGCGGACGACGATGTTCGACAACGTCGAGCAGCCACGCATCACGTTCATGTACCACTCCCCCGCGCACTTCGCCGAGGGTGACGCGGACATGGACCTGATCGCCTCGATCCTCGCGGGCGGGAAGTCCTCACGCCTCTACCAGCGCCTGGTGCTCAATGACCAGACCGCGGTCGACGTCGCGGCGTACCAGGGTTCGCAGGCGCTGTCGTCGATCTTCTACATCCAGGTGTACGCGGTCCCGGGCGTCGACCTCAACAAGCTGGAAAAGTCCGTGGACGAAGAGATCGAGAAACTCCGTGCCGCCGGGCCCACGAGCGAGGAACTCGCGCAGTACCAGGCGCAGACGGAACTGGCCTTCCTCAGCCGGCTCAACTCCCTCAGCGCCAAGGCGGACCAGCTCAACCAGTACCAGTACGCCTTCGGCGAGCCCAACTCCTTCAAGCGCGACCTCGACCGCTACCGCGGCGCGACCACCGGCTCGATCAAGCAGTGGGCCAAGAAGGTCCTGACCCCCGACAGCCGCGGCATCGTCTGGGTGCTGCCGATGTCCGCCGAGGGGCGCGAAGCGACGGCCCGCGACACGCGCCCTGCGCCCGAGCCGACGCCCGAGTTCATGCTCGCCAAGCCGGAGCAGTTCACGCTCAGCAACGGCGTGCCGGTGCAGTTGATCAAGCGCACCGACCTGCCGCTGGTCGCGATGCGTCTGTCGTTCCACCCGGCGAGCCGTCAGGCGTCGGGGGCGATCGTCCCGGGGAGCAAGGCGGGCCTGCCGTCGCTCCTGGCCGAGATGCTCGAGGAGGGGGCCGGCGACCTCGACTCGGTGGGCTTCGCGCGGGCGATGGAGTCGGCGGGGGCCCAGTTCGGCGCGAGCGCCGACCAGGAATCGTTCCGCGTCTCGCTCACGGGCATCCGGCGCAACCTCGACAAGGCCGTGGGCCTCATGGCCGACGCGGTCCGGCGCCCGAAGCTCGCCCAATCCGACTTTGACCGTGTGAAGAGGCTGCGCCTGGAGGACCTCGCGCAGTCGGTGACCAACCCGCAACTGGTCAGCGGGCGCGTCGCGTCCCGCGTGTTCTACGGCGAAAGCAACCCCTACGCCTACTCCGACGACGGAACGCCGACGACCATCGAGCCGGTCAAACTCGACGACGTGAAGGGCCTGCAGCATGCGCTGCTCACACCCGCGAACGCCTCGATCTTCATCGCCGGCGACCTGACGCAGGAAGACGCGAAGAAACTGCTCGAAAAGCACTTCGCGGACTGGAAGGCTCCCGCCAACGCCCCGGCCATCACGCCGGTCCCCATCGCCGCGCCCCCGAGCGTCGACGGCCCGAGGATCGTCGTCGTGAACCGCCCCGACGCGGTGCAGACCGTCGTCCGCTTCGTCATGCCCGGCGTCAGCGCCAAGGACCCCAGCCGCAACACGCTGCGGACGCTCAACACGATCCTCGGCGGCTCGTTCACGTCTCGTCTGAACCGGAACCTGCGCGAGGAGCACGGCTACACCTACGGCGCGGGCTCGCGGTTCTTCATGGAGCCGACCACCGGGTGCTTCATGGCGTACTCGGCGGTCAAGGCCGACGTCACCGGGCCGGCGCTGCTGGAGTTCTACAAGGAACTCGACCGCGTCCGCTCGGGCGACATCTCGCTCGAGGAAGTCGGCAAGGGCGCCCGCTCGCTCCGCACCGACCTCATCGACTCGCTCTCGGGCCTGGGCGCTGTGGTGGGCCAGGCCGCCTACTACGACTCGCTCGGCCTGCCCTTCTCCACGCTCGCCGCCGACCTCGACGACATCGCCAGGGTCAGCAAGGACGACCTGAACCGCATTGCGCCCAGGGGCGTCCCGCTCGATAAGTCGATCCTCGTGCTCGTGGGCGATCGCAACGTCATCGACTCGGCGCTCTCGGAAGTCGCCAAGAGCGGCCGCACACTTCCCAAGGTCGAAGAGGTCGACGCCTGGGGCGAGCCGGTGCAGACGCCGCGAGCGATGAGCAAGTCCGAGTAAGTTCCGGACGACCCAGCCCGGCGATCCACTCGGTGAACACGTTCAAGACCAGGCCCCGCCGACGACGGCGGGGCTTTTTCCTTGTTCCCTCAGCCTCACCGGTACGGACGGGGTTCGGTCGAGGAACCCTGGAGCAGCCCGCCGAACACCGAGATTGCCCAGCTTTCCATCGGTTCGGTACGAGCGACGCAACGAGTCGGCC
>CALMQD010000429.1 GCA_937871415.1 uncultured Phycisphaerales bacterium
TCCTGCAAAGAACGAGGGCCGGATCGTCGCTGCGAGCGAGTAGGCGTATGCCGCGCCCGTGCCCATCGCCACGAGCGTGTCCATGTTGGCGCTCAAGTGCTTGAGGCCCTTCCATGCCGAGCGGAAGAACTGCGAACCACCCCAGACGAGCACGGGCGTGGTCAGCGCGAGCTGCAGCCAGTTGATCCATGGAACGTTGAACGCCTCGATCCGGCCGTGCGACATGGCGATCACGAGCACCGGCACCGAGAGCACGGTTCCGACGACGATCTTGACGAGCAGACGACGGGCCTCACCCTCGCTCACGTGCATGTGCGCGGAGTGGTCCTCGCCGGAGCCCGGCTTGTGCGTGGCGCGGTTGGGTTGCCCCGCAGTCATCGCCGCGTGGTCGTGTCCGGGCTGGCCGTGTGGGGGGTTGGCGGGGTTCACACCGCTTTGCGCGTGAGCACCCTGCATGCCGGCGGCCGTGGGCACGATCGCCTTGTACCCGATGTCGTCCACCGCTTTGGCCAGTTTCTCGGGCCGCGTCGTCGTCGGGTCGTAGTTGACGCTCGCCGACTCGACGCCGGGCTGTTTGGCCAAGCGTTTCTCGATCCTCGCGGCGCATGACGCGCAGGTCATCCCTTCGATGGGTAGATCGGCGCGCGCGGACTTGGCGAACTGCGGCGGTTCGAGTGACCCGTCCGATGGCCCCGCCGGTGGCGCCCCGACTCCGTGATGTGGGTTTGCTTCGTTGTTCATGGTTTCGCGGGTGTTCCGCTCGCATCCGCACGCGGCTGCACGTTCTACCTCAACGCGTCAGGCGGCTCGCCAGGTCCAGCAGTTCCTCAACCATCCGGTCCCGCTCAGTGCCGGGGTTGTGAAGCGAACGAAGGGCGCAGTGCCGGAGGTGGTTCCGGTAGAGGTTCCTGGCGACCGAACGGAGGGACTCTTGTACCGCTGCACACTGCTGGATGATGTCGGCGCAGTAGCGATCCTCCTCGATCATGGCCGCAATACCGCGCACCTGGCCTTCGATGCGTTTGAGATGCTTGAGGTTGGCCGTTTTGAGGGCGCGGTCCACGCCCGCGGCGTGCGCGCCCGGGCCGACGCCCTCGCCAGTCTCCGACGATTGCTTGTTCTTTTCGCACGTGCAGGTTGCCGTGCTCGCCGGAACGCCCGATTTCCGCCGAGCGCCGTTCGACTTTGCTTTGTCTGTGGCCATGTCTGTCCCTTACAGGAGTTCGAGGTTGCGCAATTACCCTCAGCGATCTCTCGGACCGCAGCAGCATTCGTCTGTCCGCGGGTGCGCGGAATCCACTCCAACTTGTTCCCTCAGTCTTGCGGGGTATCCAGCGTCATCAAGGGCCGCGATCACCGCATCAGCCGCACCCGCTGCCGTCACGTCGACCTCGGCCGATCCCAACGCCACGGAGTGGACCCTCACGGAGGGCAGCGCCTCGAGGGTTGTCGTGACGGCCCGCACACAGCGCCCGCACGACATGCCGTCGATCGTGAGGGTCAGTCTTTCCGGCGATTTGGCGGTTGCGTTCATCGGAATCCTCCCAGTGGTACATACTCCCCCATAGTATACGCCCACGGTGGTGTCGAGGTTCGCGAACGCCGGGAGAACCAGAGAGCGGCGGAACCCTTGCTCAGCCTCCGTGGTGATGGCTGTGGGGGGGTGTGGGGAGGCGACCGTCGTCCGGCTTGGGGAGCTGCCACGACTTCATGCTTGCTGCCGGGGCTCGTGGGGCCGTGCTCCCGTCCTCGG
>CALMQD010000430.1 GCA_937871415.1 uncultured Phycisphaerales bacterium
GTACAAGGCGGCCGCGGCGGCACAAAGGGGTGCGGAGGCGGCGGTCATCGGCGCCGAGAACCAGCTGCACCTGCTGGGGATGACGCAGGACGCGATCGAGGAACTGGCGCGGACGGGGGAGATCTCGCCGCGGTACAGCGTGACGGCGCCGATCGACGGGCGGGTCGTGGCGCGCGAGGTGACACAGGGCGAACTGGTGGGGCCCGATCGATCGGCCGATCCGCTGATGATGCTGGCGGATACACGCACGCTGTGGGTTCTGGCCGATGTGCCCGAGGCGCACCTGCACGAGTTGGCGAAGGGTGCCAGGGGGTGGGTGACGGTGCGGACGGGCGGCGCCGGGGGCGGTGCGAAGCGGTTCGAGGGGCGCGTGAGTTACGTGGCGCCGATGGTGGACGCGGCGACGCGCACGGCGCAGGTGCGGATCGAGGTCGAGGCGGAGACGTTGGAAGGCGCGCTGCGCCCCGGGATGTTTGCGCAGGTGGAGATCGAGTCGACGGACCCGACGCTGCCGGAGCCGGTGTCGGCGATCGCGGTGCCGGACGAGGCCGTGCAAACGGTGGAGGGCGGGCCGGCGGTGTTCGTGCCGGTGGAAGGCGAGCCGGGAACGTTCGCGAAGCGCGCGGTGACGGTGGGCCGGGCGGTGGGGGGGCTGGTCCCGATCCTGTCGGGTCTTGAAGAGGGCGACGAGTATGTCGCTTCCGGCACGTTCATTCTCAAGGCGGAACTCGGCAAGGGCAGCGCGGCCCACGAGCATTGATCGCTCGCCAACGGAGGTACACGATGCTCGAATCGATCCTGGGCTTTTCGATCAAGAACCGCTGGTTGGTGTTGTTGCTGACGGCGCTGGCGGGCGCTGCGGGCGTGTACTCGCTCCAGCGTCTGCCGATCGACGCGGTGCCGGACATCACGAACAACCAGGTGCAGATCAACGCGGTCGCGCCGAGCCTCTCGCCCGTCGAGGTCGAGAAGCAGGTGACGTTCACGATCGAGAACGCGCTGGCGGGCATACCGGGCCTGCGGTCGACACGCTCGCTGTCGCGCAACGGGTTCGCGCAGATCACGGCGGTGTTCGAGGACCACGTGAACATCTACTTCGCGCGCCAGCAGGTGAGCGAGCGGCTGGGAGAAGCGAAGGAAAGCCTGCCGCCGGGTGTCGAGCCGGTCATGGGGCCGATCGCGACGGGGTTGGGCGAGATCTACATGTACACGGTGGAGTATGAGCGCCCGCACGGGAAGGGCGCGGCCTTCACTCCCGGCAGGCCGGGCTGGCAGCGGGAGGGGGTGTATCTCACGCCCGAGGGGCGCACGCTCACGAGCGACCTGGAACTGGCGTCGTACCTGCGCGAGGTGCAGGACTGGATCATCCGGCCCCAGCTCAAGGGTGTGAAGGACGTGGCGGGCGTGGAGGCGATCGGCGGGTACGTGAAGCAGTACCACATCCAGCCGGACCCGATGAAACTGGTGTCGTACGGGCTGTCGTTCGCGGACGTGATCGAGGCGGTGGAGAAGAACAACATCTCGACCGGCGCGGGCTATGTCGAGCACAAGGGCGAGAGCTACCTGGTGCGGGCGACGGGACGGATCGAGAGCCCGGAGCAGATCGAGCGCATCGTGGTGTCGACGCGTGGAGGGGTGCCGATCCGGATCGGGGACATCGTGGCGCGGGGTCCTGAGGCGGGAGGGGTGGGGATCGGGCGCGAACTGCGGACGGGCTCGGCGAGCGAGGACGGCGAGGAGGTGGTGGTCGCGACGGCGATCATGCTGATCGGGGCCAACAGCCGCACGGTGGCGGCGGCGGTGGACGAGAAGATGGCGGAGGTGAACCGCTCGCTGCCGTCGGGGATCCGGGCCAAGACGGTGCTGAACAGAACGAAACTGGTGGACGCGACGGTGGCAACGGTGCGGAAGAACCTGCTCGAGGGGGCGGTGCTGGTCGTCGTGGTGCTGCTGCTGCTCCTGGGGAACGTGCGGGCGGCGATCATCTGTGCGATGGCGATCCCTTTGTCGATGCTCATGACCGCGACGGGGATGGTGCAGAGCCAGGTGAGCGGGAACCTCATGTCGCTGGGGGCGATCGACTTCGGCCTGATCGTCGACGGCGCGGTGATCATCGTGGAGAACTGCCTGCGCCGGCTGGCGGAGAAGCAGCACGAACTGGCTGCACGCGGGGAGACTCGGGCGCTGACGCTGCGTGAACGGCTGGACGTGGTCTTCGACGCGGCGAAGGAGGTGCGCAAGGCAACGGCGTTCGGCGAGGCGATCATCATCACGGTCTACTTCCCGATCCTGGCGCTCACCGGCGTCGAGGGGAAGATGTTCCACCCCATGGCGCTGACGGTGATCTTCGCGCTCGTCGCGGCGTTCATCCTGTCGCTGACGTTTATCCCGGCGATGGTCGCGATCTGCATCACCGGGAAGGTGAAAGAGCAGGAGATGTTCCTGGTGCGGTGGGCCAAGGCGGCGTACGCGCCGGTGCTGGACCGCGCGGTCCGGCGGCGGTGGTGGGTGGTGGGCGCGGCGGTGGCGGCGTTCGCCGGGTCGGCGGCTTTGTTCGGCCGCCTGGGCCAGGAGTTTGTGCCGACGCTCGACGAGAAGGACGTGGCGATGCACGCGATGCGGATCGCCTCGACGAGCCTGAGCCAGTCGCAGGCGATGCAGTTCGACGTCGAGAAGGCGGTGTCGTCGATCCCCGAGGTCGCGTTCTGCTACTCGAAGACGGGCACGGCGGAGATGGCGACCGATCCGATGCCGCCGAACGTGTCCGACACGTTCATCATCCTCAAGCCGCGGAGCCAGTGGCGCAGCGAGGAAGAGCTGGACCGGCTCATCGCGGAAAAAACCGCGGCGATGGAGAAGCTCTCGGCGCACGCCGACGGGCACGAGCACGGGCACGAACACGGTGAACTCAAGATCGAGGGGCACAAGGGCAGACTGATCCGGCTGATCCAGCTGACCGTCGCGGGGGTTCCCGGGAACAACTACGAGTTCACGCAGCCCATCCAGATGCGGTTCAACGAGCTGATCTCGGGTGTGCGCGGCGACGTGGCGGTCAAGGTCTACGGCGACGACTTCGCGTCGATGGAGCAGACGGCGCAGCGCGTGCTGGGTGTGCTGCAGAGCATCCCGGGCGCGGCCGACGCGAAGACCGAGCAGACCGAGGGTCTGCCGGTAATGACTGTCGACATCGACCGGGAGGCGATCTCGCGGTACGGGCTGTCGGTGCACGAAGTGCAGGAGGTCGTTGCGGTCGCGATGGGCGGGCGCGAGGCCGGGCAGGTCTTCGAGGGTGACCGGCGGTTCGACGTGGTGGTGCGCCTGCCGGATGCGATGCGCGGGCGCCTCGATCTGCTCGAACGCCTGCCGATCCCGCTGCCGCGGACGGATGACCGACAGGACGCTTTGAGGCTCGGGAACGCAGGGCATGCGGGGGGGTTGCTATCGGCGTCGGGATCCCTGTCGAACGAGATGGGGTTTGTGCCGCTGGGGCACGTGGCGAGGATCGAGGTGGCGGAGGGGATGAACCAGATCAGCCGCGAGAACGGCAAGCGCCGGATCGTGGTGCAGTGCAACGTGCGAGGCCGAGACCTGGGATCGTTTGTGCAGGAGGCGCAGGCGAAGATGGCGGGGGTGCAACTGCCGGCGGGGCAGTGGCTCGCGTGGGGCGGGCAGTTCGAGAACCTCGTCGCGGCGAAGGAGCGCCTGACGGTCGTCGTTCCGGTGTGTTTCTTCCTGATCTTCCTGTTGCTCTTCTCGACGTTCAGGAGCGTGCGGTATGCGCTGCTGGTGTTCAGCGCCGTGCCGCTGGGCCTGACGGGCGGGGTCGTGGCGCTGTGGCTTCGCGGCATGCCGTTCTCGATCTCGGCGGCGGTGGGGTTCATCGCGCTCTCGGGCGTGGCGGTGCTCAACGGGCTGGTGATGGTGTCGTTCATCAACCAGTTGCGGCAGGAAGGGATGGGGCGGGACGATGCGATCGTGCGCGGATGCCTGACGCGACTGCGCCCCGTGCTCATGACGGCAATGGTCGCGTCGCTGGGCTTTGTGCCGATGGCGCTGGCGCGCGGCACAGGGGCCGAGGTGCAGAAGCCGCTGGCGACGGTCGTTGTGGGCGGCCTGGTCTCCAGCACGCTCCTGACGCTCGTGGTGCTTCCAGCGCTGTACCGGATCGTCGCGGGAGGAGCGGCGGGACGCGACGCGCACGCGAACGAGTGAGGGTGAGTGCGGGTGTGAACTCGATGAAACTCGGGTGAAAAGTCGCGCCGGGCGCTGAGGCGCGCTCGCCGCAAGGCGAACAGCGGCGTACTTTCAGGCTGGGCCGGGGTGGGACTCGGGGTTTGGGCGAGGGGAGAGGGGGGAGGGGGGGGGGCCGGAGTGGAAGCCATGTACAAGAGCAGAGCGTTCGCCGCGGCGGGTGCGACTTCGCCGCTTGCGCTTTCGTCGATCCCGCGGCGCGATCCGACCGAGCGCGACGTGCAGATCGAGATCCTGTTCTGCGGCATCTGCCATTCCGACCTGCACACGGCGCGGAACGAGTGGGCGAGCGTGATGCCCACGGTGTACCCGTGCGTGCCGGGGCACGAGATCGTGGGGCGTGTGACGAAGGTGGGCGCGGGGGTCAAGAAGCACAAGGCGGGGGACCTGGTGGCGGTGGGGTGCCTGGTGGATTCGGACGGCACGTGCCCGCACTGCCGCGCGGGGTTCGAGCAGTTCTGCCCGGAGATGACGCTGACGTACAACGCGCCGGACAGGCACAAGACCGCGCCGGTGACGTACGGCGGGTACTCCGACAGCATCGTGGTGGACGAGCGGTTCGTGCTGCGGGTGCCGGGGAATCTGGACCTGGCTGGAACCGCGCCCTTGCTGTGCGCGGGGATCACGACCTATTCACCCTTGCGGAAGTGGAAGGTGGGCAAGGGTCAGAAGGTGGGCGTCGTGGGCCTGGGTGGGCTGGGGCACATGGGCGTGAAGTTCGCCGACGCGTTCGGGGCGCACGTGGTCGTGTTCACGACGTCTCCCGGGAAGACCGAGGACGCCAAGCGGCTGGGCGCGGACGAGGTCGTCGTCTCGCGCAACGCCGGCGAGATGCAGAAGCACGCCGGGAGTTTCGACTTCATCCTCGACACGGTCTCGGCGGACCACGACATCAACGCGTACCTGCACCTGCTGCGGCCCGACGGCAACCTGACGCTCGTGGGCGCGCCCTCGAACCCCCTGGCGGTGTCGGCGTTCGGGCTCATTATGGGCCGGCGCAGCCTGTCGGGCTCGCCGATCGGGGGCATCCCCGAGACGCAGGAGATGCTCGACTTCTGCGGGAAGCACAACATCACGTCGGACGTCGAGGTGATCCCGATTCAGAGGGTCAACGAGGCGTACGAGCGTCTGCTGAAGTCGGATGTGAAGTACCGGTTCTGCATCGACATGGCGTCGCTGAAGGCGGGGTGAAACCACGGCGGCGCGCCGGCCGGCCTTGAATTCACGGGTGGTACGCTGACCCGCACGATCAGACGTCGACCATGGTCTTGAACCCGCCGCAGGACATGCGCTTCATATCGAAGGGCATGTTCTTTGGGTCGCACATCGCGGCGAGGCGCTTGTCCTTCATGACCTTGGCGTTCACGCGGTCGCGGTGGGCGCGGGACTTGTACATGATCCACGAGAAGACGACGGTCTCTCCCTTCTTGGCCTTGGTCAACTTCGTGAACGGGAGGCCGAAACCCGGGGTGAGGTCGTCGCCCTCGGTCTCGACGTATTGCAACGCGCCGTGCTCGAGCCAGACCTTGCTGGCCGCGGCGGCGAGTTTCTTGTACGCGGCGAGTTTCTTGGTGGGGACGAGGAGGACGAAGCCGTCGACGTAGCGGGGCATGGGGGGACTCCTGGATCGAACGCTGCGGGTTCGTTGAACGCGCCGTACATGTTACACGGAGCGCTAGGGTTGGTTTGTGCCAGAAGCCCTCGAAACAGTCTCGGGTCATCGATCCACGGATCGGATCGGGCGGTTGCTCGCGGTCTCGGGCTTCCTGGCCATCGGACCCGGGCTGTACATGATCGGGGCGGTGGTGTGCTTTGCGCAGGTCGCGGGTGTGG
>CALMQD010000431.1 GCA_937871415.1 uncultured Phycisphaerales bacterium
CGCGGCGTCAAGCTCTCCAAGAAGGAGCATTGTCGCGCAGTACATGGCGGCTCAGCGGGATCGGCGCGGAGCAACGGCAGTTTGTCAGGGCGCGCTGTCGGGCGCGACGACCACCAGCGGCTGCTCAAGGCGCACGCGGTCCTGGATCGGGCCGAACTCGCCCGCGTCGAGCGTGAGCGTCAGCGATCGGGAAGAAACCGGCAGCTCGACGTTGAGGGGCTCGCTCGGTCGCTGCGCAGAAAGCCGGACGCGTGCGAGTTCGCGAGGGTTTGCGCCCGACTCGTCCGCCGCCGCGCCGATCGTGAGCGTGCAATCGGCCCACGGCGCATCGGCGGCGTCGATCACGGCTCGGAACACGACGCGTTGCGCACCGGCGGGGAGCGCCCAGCGCACGGTCATCGGGCCCGGGAGGCGGATCGTGGTCAGGCCCAGCATCGCGGCGATGTCCGATCGGCCGTCGTGCAGCCCCATGCCCCAGCGGCGCTCGGGCGCCGGGCGCTGCTCGAGCACGCGGAGGGTCGACAGCGGACGCACCCGCTGCGCATCGAGGATGAGCGCTCGCACATCCTCCATCGCCAGCGAGACCCGCCCCGGATCACCCGCGCTGCGCCCCGTCGAGAGTTTGACGTCGGCCTCGGCCTGCGGCAGTCCCCGCGAAAGACCGGCGATGTGCGCCTGCACGCGAGCGCCGTCGGCGTCGACGCTCTCCATCCGGACGACCGAACCGTCGGAAAGACTAGCGAGGACCCCGCGCGGCTCGACCGGCGGGTTGGTCAGTTCCACTTCGAGCACGTCGCCGACGTCGATCGTGCTGACCCTGCCCTGGCCCAGGTCGATGCGGATGCTCGCGGCCCCGCCGGGAGTCACCACCAGTGAATCGACGAGCCCGGCGACGCGGTCGCCGTTGCGGAGCAGCACGCGGTCCTGCACGTTTTTCGCGGCGTCGGTCTCGCCCGCGGCGCTGGCGGTCGCGGTCGCATCCGCCGCCCCCGGTTCCCGACGCGAGAACACCACTCGGTGTACACGGTCGAGGGGCACCGAGAGCGAGCCGAGCACGTCGCTGGTCCAGCGGATCTCGTCGGGTCCGGTGGGTTCGGCCGCGGCGACGCGGGTGAGCCTTCCGAACCACCTCTGGCCGTCGGTCAGTTCGATGAACCCGTCACCGAAGGGTTCGCTCGGACCGGTTTCCGGCGCGGCTGCCGTCGGGGTTTCAGGAGCGGGAGTGAGTGCGCCCGGTTCTGCGCCGATCTCCCGCGCGGGGAGCAGCGCCAGCACTTCCGTGGCCGCGCGGCGCTGTTCACGCCCTTGCTCGTCGACGAATCGCACTTCACCCTCGGCGCGGGGCGGGACTCGAACACCGCGGATGGGCACGTCGATCCGGGTCACGGTGCCGGGCTGGGCCCTCCACGCATCGTCGACGATGCGCATCGGCACGCCCGCTCGCTTCGCGGTCGTGTCGGCGATCGCACCCCTGGGCGCGCCGTTTGTTCTGTTGGGCAGCGCGCCGGCGCCCGCCGCGGCGGAAGGGACCTGAACACTCTCGAATCGCGATTGGCCGAGCCGGGTCGCGCCGATGCACATCGCGCAGCCCGCGAGGATCATCCCCGTGCGCGCCCATCGCTGAGCCGCTCCAGGCCGGGCGGATCGCCCGGGTTTTCTCGCACGCGGCCCCTCGGCAACACCCGACCGTCTCAGGCTCTCTTCGAGCGCGCGGTTCAGGTCGACGCCGAGTTCGCGCGGGTTCAGGACGCGCAGGGGTGAACCCGGCGCGCACCCGGCGCTGCGTTCCACGGGCGGTTGGGTTCCGGCGTCGCGCAACAGTCCCTCCGCATCTTCATCCGGTCCGGCCCTGCACTCATCGTCCCGCACGGCTCCCCCCTTTCGATCCCGGCGCTCGCTCCGTCCCCGAAGGCCTTACTTCTGGAAGATCGGCAGAAGGCGCTTGGGCATCTGGAGCACGATCAGCGCCATCGAGGTCCCATAAGCCGGTCCGACGCTCGGGTCGCCCCAGCTGCCGTCCTCCAACTGGCGTGACAGAAGTTCGGATCGGGCGGCGGGCCACCACCGCGCCCACGAGTCGCCGCCGGCGAGGTACATCGCCTGCACGGCGTAGTAATGCCCGTAGTAGTAGTGCGCGGCCGGGACGCTGCTGGATCCGGGCAGAGCATTCTCGAGCAGGTACTTCACCCCGCGGTCGATCGCGTCGTCCTTGTAGATGCCGGCGTAGTAGAGGCTTGCGACGCCGGCCGCGCTGCGGGGCCAGGCCGAGAATCCGCTCGTGAGCTGGTACTTGAAGCCGCCGTCGGTGTTCTGGCACTGGCGGACGTACTCCACGGCGCGGTCGATGACTTCCTTGGGCACCTCGATACCGGCGTTGCGGGCCGAGCGCAGCGCCATGATCTCGCAGATCGTCACCGAGACGTCGGCGTCGTAGGGCACGGGGTTGTACCGCCAGCCCCCCTCGTTGTTCTGCGAACGCTCGATGAGGTCGCAGGCGCGGACGAGCGTTTCGTGGACCCGCGCGGAGATGTTCGTCTCGCCGCCGCCCTGCGTCATGCCGTAGACCTCGCCCAGGAAGAGCGTCGCGAAGCCGTGACCGTACATGGGCCCGTTGGAGGCATCTGCCGCGAGCAGGCCGGTCTCGCTCGACGAACTCAGCACGAACTCGAGGCCCTTGCGGACCTGCTCGCCGTATGTGCCGCGCCCCGGCAGGTTGCCGTCGGCCATCAGCGCCAGGCACGAGAGCGCGGTGACGGCGACGTTTTTTCCGTAGCGCCCGTCGCCGAAACTCCCGTCGGGCTGCTGCTGGCTTACCAGGTATTCCATTCCCCTGGCGACGGCCTTGGTCAGTTCCGGCGTGATCTCGTTCTCGAGCGGCTTATTCTCCGCGGTCGTGGTGCCGTCGGGCCGAACGTCCTTGCGCGGGGCAGTGGCGGGCGCTTCGCTCCCGGGTAGTGCGGGCGCCGACGCGGATTCAGCCGACGCCGTTCCTGCGGGCCGACCCTCGGCGGGTTCGGCCGGTACCGGTTGGGCCGGAACCGGTTGGGCCGGAACCGGTTGGGCCGGAACCGGTTGCGCCGGCTCGTCGGAAGCCTGCGCCCACGATGGAGGCAAGCCCCCCGAGCCCAGCGCGACCAAGCACGCGCCGAGCGCGGCCCGCAAGCGGCGCCCGCGCAGATGCCGATCGTCAACTCGCCCTGGCCACACGCTCACGGTTTGGTCTGCTCCTCGGCCAGTCGGCGATAGTAGTTCTCGGTGGCCTTGTCCCAGGTCGCGCTGAACTTGTCGCCGGCGCCCTGCAGCAGCATGTCCCGCACACGCGCGGGCAGGCTGCCCCACGCGGCGGGAGCGCTCTCCAGCGCCGGTCGCAGCGCACCCTGCTGCAGGCCGGGAGCGCGACCGGAGGTGTTCTCGCCCGAACCCGCCTGCGGCTCGCCCGGCTGCTGCCCCTTCTTGCTCCCGCCCTTGCGGGACGACTGCTGCTGCGACTGCGACGGGTTCTGCTGCCGACCCTGCTGTTGCGACGACGAGCCGGACTGTTGCTGCTGCTGGCTGTTCTTCTCCATCTGGTCGATGAGCTGGTCGAGCCGCTTGAGAACGTCTTCCTGCACGCGCTGCGTGGCAATTCCCACGTCGCGATTCTCCATTTTGTCCGCCGCGTCGTTCATGAGCGTGAGCGCCTGCTGAAAAACATCGCCCATCTCCGCGGCGGACAGGCGCCGCTCCAGTTCCTTGTCGATCCCGCGGTCCTCCGGCCCGACCGCCCGATCGGTGGGCCTGTCGAGCCCGAGCAGTTCGTCGAGCGAGGGATCCGCGGCGGTCCCTGCGCCGGTCTTGCCGGCTTCAGCGCCGGGCTGACCCTGCGCCGGCGGTGTCGTGGGCGCAGGCGTCGGCGTCGGCGGGGGCGTCTGCGCCGGAGGCGGCGTCGGAGCGGGTGCGGGTTGCGGGACGGGCTTGACGGGATCGTCCGCGCCGAGTGCAACCACGGCGCCGCAGGCGATGCCGATCAGCCCGACGCGAGCAGACTTTCGAAGGCTCATCATGAGGGCTCCTCCGTTCCGGGTTCTGCCTCCGGCTTGTCGGGCTGCGGGGTCGGCTCGCCTTCGGGACCGGGCGCCGGCGGGCGGTCCCCCGCCCCGCCGCCAGGAGCGGCGGACGGCGCCTGCTCACTGACTTTTTCGAGCAGCGCCCGGCCGCGCTCGGCCAGTTCCTTCTGCAACTTCGCCACCTCGTCGATGTCCTGGGGCGTGGCCCGCGGGTTCTCACCCACCTCGCGCGTCGCGAGCATCGCCTCTTCCTGAAGCGCCCGGAGCAGGCGCAGCTCCGCTGCCGGCGGCAGGCCCTTGCCCTGCCCCCCGGCGCCCCCGCCGCCGCCCTGCTGCCCGCCCTCGCCGGAACGGAAGTCGTCCTGCTTTTTCTTGCGGTTGTCGAGCGACTGCACGATGCTCTGGAGGATCCGGATGCTGGAGGCCTGGCGGCGCGTGGTATCGGCCTCGGCACGCCCCTCGCCCAGCGTCTGCGCCGAGCGTGACATGAGTTCGTCGAGCCGCTGGTGCGCAAACTCGAAGACGCTCGCGTCGCGGAGTTCCTTGGTCTCGTCGAGCATCTTGGCCAGTTCGCGCCGGAGCGTCTCCTGGTCCTGTCCGAGCAGACGCGCCGAGTTGCGCGTCCGCCGGTTCTCTTCGGCGCCGACGAGTTCGGCGGTGGCGTCGCGGATCGTCACCTGCCGGTCGAGCGTCTGGGCGTACTTGCCCTTGAGTTCGTTGCGCAGGCGCGCTTCCTCGCGCTCCTCGGCCTGCTGGTCCACGTTCTGCGCCTGGGCGAGCGCCTCTTCGAGGCGGCGCAGGCTCGTCTGCTCCTGGTCGCCGGCCTCGTCGGTGTTGATCGGGCGGTCGCGGAGCGCCGTCGCCGCCGCCTGCTGCGCCGCCGCGGCCTTCTCGATGATCCGCGCCACACCCTGCGTCTCGCGCGGTCCGGAGAGCGCCTCGTCCATCACGCCCAGGGTGTTCTGGTGCAGCCGGGCCATGGGCGCCCCCAGCGCTTCGAGCGCCCGATCATCGCCGGAGTTCTCGGCCGCGACCAGCGATTCGATCTCGGTCTTCTGCTGCTCGATGAGCCCCTGGATCGACTCCATGAGGCTCGCGAGCTGGCGGCGCAGCACCTGGTCGCGGTTCTGCGCCGATTCCTCCATCGACTGGAGCATCTGCTTCATTGATTCCAGCGCGCGGCTCTGCTGCTGCTGGGCGTTGCTCGTCTGGTTGTCCTGGATCTGGCGCGAAGCCTCCTCCATCCGGTCCTGCACGCCCTCCTTGCGCGCTTTCTGCGCCGCCTGCTTCATCCCCTCCGCTCCGGCCGGATCGGACCGCTTCACCTGCTCGTGGTTCTCGAGCATCTTGTCCACGGCGTCGCGCAGTTTCTCGCCCGCGGCGGCCTGCTCCCGCGCCAGGTCCGCGAGCGACTTGGCCTCGGCGGGGGAGAGGTCCTTGGCCTCGCGACCGCGCGTCTGTTCGCCCGTCTGGGCGGTCTTGTCCATGAGCCGCTGCTGCTCCTCGATCAGCCGCTCGATGGCGCGCTTGCTCGCCCACGTGTCCTGCCCCTGATCCAGCAGACCCACGAGATCGGCCAGGTGGTCTCGCACTTCCTCCTGCGCCTGCCCGCCCTCGCTCGCGGCCTTCTGCGACTCCTTCGCCCGGCGCTCGCTCGACGGGGGATCGGTCGCCCTGCTCTCTTCCGCCTGTTTCGCGCTCCCCGCGCTCTGCGCGGCCTTTGAAGCCGCCGTCTCGCTCTGCTGCTGCGCCCGGCGCAGGGCCGAACGCGCCTCGTCGAGCACGCGCTGCAGCCCCTCGTCGGCGAGCTGGTTCTGGTCGATCTGACGCTGCGCGCGGTTGATCGACTCTTCCTGCCGGCGGAGGCGCTCGGTCAGCCCCGCCTGCGCCCGCGCCGCCTGGTCCAGCCCCTTGGCCGAACGCTCGGCGTCGGCATCGGACAGCGACCGCTGCGTCTTGGCCTGGTCCTCGTCGATCGCCATGGCGCTGCGCCGGAGTCCGCCGAGCTCGGCCCACACCTGCTCGACGAGCTCCTGGCGGCTCATGATCCGCAATCGGCGTACCTGGGAACGCACCGGCTCGTGCCGCTGCCCGTCGAGGTTGAAGGCGTCCGCGGCAACCGCCGTGATCCACACCTCGTCGCCGGGCTCGAGCGCGAGTGTGCTCAGGTCCAGCGTGGACCGGGTCTTGAGTTCTCGCATCGAAGCGGCCGGAGCATCCCCGGGCGTCGGGCTTGCCGGCGAAGCGTCCGCGAACTCGGCGCGGTCCTCGATCGCCTCGACCGGTGCGCCGGCGCTGCCCGCGGGCCGGCGCGCGTGCTGTCGCTCCAGCCGGAGATAGGAGAGCCCGACGTCGTCGCGGGCCTCGGCGGCGACCTCGACCACGGCGGTCGCGAGCACCGATCGGTCTTCGTCGGGCGCGGTGACGACGACACCCGGCTCGGCGTCGCGCTGCGCCTCGAAGACGAACGTGGACTCCTCGCTGTTCTCGATCCCGTGCTCGTCGACCGCCCCCACGGTCATCTTCACGGCACGGTCCAGCCGCCACGACAGCCGCCACACGCGCCCGCCGTCCTCGAAGTCGCCCACCGCCGGCGCGT
>CALMQD010000432.1 GCA_937871415.1 uncultured Phycisphaerales bacterium
ATCGTCGGCGACAGGGTCGATGTCGCCCACCTTGCTCGCCTTGAGTTTGGTCAGCACTTCCTGGGCGGAATAGGCCGGGTAGTGCGCGAGGTATGCGCCAGCGAGGGCGACGGCGAGGGCGTGACCGCCGAGTTCGTTCGCGACCGCCGTGAGATCGGCGTCGGTCAAGTCGTTGCGGTGGCGTTCGACTGCTTTGCGCATTAGCGCAATGGCGTCGGAGACCGGCAGCACGCCGAGTTGGAACGGTTCGACACCTTGGAGTGTTTTGTGGTTCTGCCGGGTTGTGGCGAGGATGCGGGCGGTAGGGAGTGCGGAAAAGAGGGTGAAGTTGGCCGCGTCGTCGACGTTGTCGAGGATCACGAGGGGGCGCGAGCGCTTCCAGTGATCGACGAGGGCCTGGCAGAGGGCATCGACCTGGGCGTTCTGCGGTGCCTGTGTGCCCGTGGCGAGTTCGTAGACCTTGACGAGTTCGCCGCGGAGCGCGGCGGCGGAGGCGTCGATCCACCAGACGCTGGTGTAGGTGTCGGCGTAGATGAGCGCGTAGACCTTGGCGAGTTCGGTTTTGCCGATGCCGCCTTCGCCGGTGAGGGCGTGGACGATGGCGACGCTGCCGGTTTGCATGGCCGCGTGGAAGCGGGCGAGTTCGTTCTCGCGGCCGGTGAAGAACTGGTTGGGCGCGACTTTGGCGGCGGCGAGGTTGCCGGCGGTTTTGAGGGTGGAGGCGCTCAGCCGGCCCGAGGTGATGTCCACGAGGGCGGCGCGGACTTTCGCAGTCACCCGATCCGGGATTTCTTCGCTTTTCAGGATCTCGACCGCTTCGGTGGACTTCGTGGCGCTGGTCCTGGCGTCGAGCGCGATGGACTTGAGGATCTCCTCGATCCGCGTGAGGCGCGGCGCGAGGGTCGCGCGGTCGCTTTCGGCCATCATCGTCAGGAGTTGGCGCATGTCGGCCGAGATGATCGATGTCAGACGGAGGACGGCTTCGTGCGTGAGGCCCGCGACGCGTCGGGCTTCGCGAGCTTCGGTCGCCGCGTCGATCGCTAACGTGACGATGTGCTCCTGGATGCGGAACTGCATCGCGGCCCAGGCCTTCTGGTGCCCAGGGTCGGCGAGGGCCTGCTTGATGTCGATGTAGAACTGCGGTGGGAAGTGCGTTTCCAGGTGTGCGCTCAGGGCCTGCCAGAGCGAGGCGTGGTCTTTCAGGCCGCGGAGCGCGCGGTCGTCGTTCTTGAACAGGTCCGACACCGGCGCGTTCAGGAGTTCCCAGAGGGAACGGTTCTTCAAGGCCCCGGCCTTGATCCTGTCGGGGCCGACGAGTTCGTGCAGGAATCGCGTCCACTCGTCGTCGGTCAGGAACCGCTTCCCCGGCGACAGTTGTCCGTTGTTCAGACAGATGTCGCGGAGAGTGGATTCCGGGACCTGGACGTTGACCTTGGCCGCGGCGGTGACCCAGCGAGGCGGATCGGGTGCGTTGTGCTGCTCGGCGGCGGCGGCGATGGCCTGTGCGAGTTGTTGGATCGTGGGTGGTTGGTTCGCGCCCTTCCCCCCACCCTCACCGTCACCCGCGCCCCCACCCTCACCCCAATCGCGCACGACCTTGGCGAGCGTGCGGCCGAAGGCGATCTCGAGGTCGTGGTTGAAGTCGCGCTGGTGTTCGAGTTCTTTCTTGGCTTCTTTGTTTGTCTCTTCGTGCGTGTGGGCGCTGGCGAAGGTCGAACAGAACTCTGAATAGACGTGCTCGACGATCTTCTTGACAGTTTCGCCTTGCGAAGCGAGCCAGCCGGCGGTCAGGGTTCCGACGGCGGCCGCTGTGGTCGGTGCCGCGGCCGCGGCGGCGTGCTCACTGCCGGGAAAGAGCCGCGCGAGGAGCGCGTTCAAGGCCACCGTGCTGATCGCCAGCCCAGCCATGGTTGCCAGGGACCGAGGATTGGCCGCGATGCGGAACAGGTGCGACATGAGCCGAGTGTAACGCGTGGGTGGGGGATTGGGGCTGTGTTTTGGGGCGCAGCGGCGGGGGAGCGCGGGGAGGCCGCGTGCGGAGGGAGCAAATCTAAGGATGGCGTAGGGATCCCCGGAAGAGTTGTTGGGAGTGGAGGGGAGGGAGTTGCGGGGTGAGAGAGGGGAGAGAGCGCGGGTCTGGAGGTCGGTGACGCGGAAGGCGGTCCGTTCAAGGGCGTCCGCGGAGAGGCCGGAGGTTGCGGAGTGCGGAGGGGGCAAAGGCTCGGACTGCGCGCGGGCGGTGGGTTCACGCGCGCGCCCTCCCTGACGGTCGGGCTGCATGTCGGCATGGGCTGCGTGTCGGCACGGGCGGTG
>CALMQD010000433.1 GCA_937871415.1 uncultured Phycisphaerales bacterium
CAAGCACGGTTTCCGACATGCTTACACGTGTCGCGCGGCAGATCAGCGCCCGCATTCCCGGGTACTTCCACGCGGCGGCGTTGATCTTCTCCAGCACGGCGCGGGACTTGCCCGTTCCCGCCGGACCTTCGATGAGCAGTTCGCGATCGCGGCACTCCATAAGTGCCTTCGCCGCCCCCATCGGCGTGTATTCGACCTCGACCATTCACGCTCAGATCCTGTCTGGATCGACGCCCTTGATGACCTTGACCAACGCCTGCCCAACGCCCTCTTCAAGTTCAATCGGCGTCGTGGACTTCCCGAGAACGCGGTCGAAAAACTCCTTGACCGCCCATTGCTCCCCGGCCTTTGCGGAAGCAATCAGCCTCGCCCACACCGCCTGCACGTCCTCGTCGGTTGTGCTGTTGGCAATGAGTTCGCGGTGACGCTTGCGCGCCTCGGAACGCCGGTTTCCACCGGGACCGCCCGGGATTCCCTTGAGCCACCGCCCGCCCTCGCCACGCGCCATGTTCGCGTATTTGTCGCCGTTGTCTGACACCCCCAACCCCCTGTCACTGAATGCCGTATTGCTTGCGCTCCTGCGGCGTCAGCAGCACGCTGGCGTACGTGTTCACCCCAAGCGCCTGCGCGAATCGGATGTACTCGATCGCCTCTTGCTTGCTGACCTTCGACACCTCTCCCTCGCCCTTCCAGAACGTACCGGGCGCGGGCTTTGAAACCAGCATCGCGTTGATGGTCCCCCTCACGCTCTCGGCGTTCACGAAGTACCCGTCACGCGATGCGAGTTTGTAGACGTACTGGGCGTTCGCCCATCCGTGGACACGCGGGTTCGTGGACCAGTGCGGCTGTTGCGCGACCGGGAAGATTTCGATGCCGAATCCGCACTTGCTGTTGGCGAGTAGGTAGGCCGAAATCTCGGCCTCTACCGATGTTGGCGACGCTCCGCTCGAAGCGTCCACAGCCACGCCATCAACCTCGCACGCGATGTAAGGCGACAGCACCCGGGCGATCCGCTCGGCGCGGGCCTTGGGCCCCCACTCTTTCAGTGCCCGTGCGCCGCCTAGGCCACGGTCAAACACATTCCCAAGATAGACCCACAAGACCTCGACCTCTCGGCGGATACGAGCAAACGCGTACGCCTTGGCCTCGGCGTTGGCCACCTCGCGCTCGAATGCGTCAAGCGACCTTGGATCGCGGTAAAGAGCCGCGTCGAAACCGATCTTGTCTCCGCGCTGCGTGACCGACTTGTCGAACATCTCGCCGGGGTTGGACGGGTCGCGCTGTTCGAGTTCGATCCAACCTTGGCGGTCGGTGTTCCCGTCCGCGCACCACACGTTCAGGCGTTTGATCTGGTACTGGCGCAGAGTGGCGATGATGCCGTCCGCCCACCCCTTCCAGCCGCCCTTGGCCATGAACATGGGATCGAATCCGAACGGGCCAACACCGCCGGAAAGCGACGTGTGCCACCCGTAACGCCCGTACTCGTTTCGTCCGCCGACGTTGTTGGTGTTGATGGGGAGCGGATTCATGTATTCAACCCCAGATGAACCACGCTTTTGACAGACATATCGTTCACCGATTCACCTCCTCAATCACGACGATCGCCGCGTGCTCAGAGCCAGCCGTTGCCGGTTGCGTAGAGGCGGCGGAGGCCGTGACGTACACGCTCGCCACCGCCACGCGCTGGTATCCGCAGACGAGCCCGAGCCGTGCCCAGATGAACACGGCGAGCGCGACAGCCGACAGCACGTTGGAACGGCGGCGGATGGTCATTCGTGTGCCTCGCCGTTGGTGACGAAGCCGTGCCATCGGCATCCGCCCTGGTCCGTGCGCTGGATGCTCGGCTTGAGCGTGATGGTGTCGATCGTGTCGCCGATGCGATCCCATGTTGGGACTCGACCGTTGTAGTCGATCGCCGGCCCGCCGTCGAGCGGGTTCGAGAACGCGACGAACACGCGGTCGTACTCGTCGTGGTTGCCGCACGGGCACTTGAACGAGAGGCCGATACCCGATCGCGGCGGGACGGGCGAGCCGTCGGCGTTGGTGACGCCAGACCCGCCCGCGCCGACGAACCGAGCGTCAAGATCGCGGAGTTTGGTTCTCATTCGATCACCCTCGGCCCCGGAAAGCACGCGCTGTTGGGGCCGGTCTGGACGGCCTTGGGTGCCTGCCCGCACCCGAAAAGCACCAGCCCGCCCAGCCACAGCGCCGACGCCACGAGCGCGCCGGACACGACGCCCGCGACGTAGACCGCCCACCGCTTCTTGACCTTGCCCATCTTGTTCCACTCGGCCTCGAACTTCGCGCGCTCGGAGGTGGTCAGGTCGTCGATCTGGTCCATCAGCCGTTCAATCTTCGTCGCCATGCTTGCTCCCTGTTACTTGGCGGTCTTTCCGACACTCGGGTAGAAGTGATTGGGCGGCATCGCCTGCCCGTACACCTTCTCCCACAGCAGTTGGGTGAAGCGGTCCTGGTCCTGGAACCGCAGGTTGTTCGCGTTGTCCGAGGCCCGGAACTGCGTCTCGACCTCTTCCAGTTGCAGCCGGACCTCGCCGAGCCGGGCGATTGCGCCGGGGTGGCCCTCGAGCGCCGCGTGACGGTCGAGGCGGGCGGACAAGTCCTCGATACTCCGTTCGTTGGCCGTGACGCGGTTCTGGAGCGGGGCGACGGCGAGGCCGTACAGACCGCCCGCGACGACGGCGCTGGCCCCGACCAAAGCCGCGAGCCCCTGCGCGAGGTTGCTGAACTTGGCGGTGCCGTTGGTGGCGGTCATGCTGGCACCAGCCTTTC
>CALMQD010000434.1 GCA_937871415.1 uncultured Phycisphaerales bacterium
TCGCGATGTACCAGGACAATCCGTTCTGGGTGCTCTACGAGCGCACAATGGAGGTTCATTACGGCGCCCCCCCGCCCCCCCCGCCAGCCTCCGCCGGCGGGGACTCGGGCGCGGAGGCCGACCTGTCGGGGATGCACACGCTCGGGCACCGCGTGCTGGGCACCTCGGCGTCGATCAGCGCGCTGACCAGCCAGCAGATGAGCGACTACTTCCGCGCGCGGTACTCCGCCGACAACACGGTCGTGTCGCTGGCGGGGCGCGTCGACTTCGACCGGGCGGTGGAGGAGATCGCGGGGATGTGCGGGTCGTGGCAGACCACCGGCGCGACGCGCGACACGCGCACGCCGGCGACGCGCGACGCGGTGTTCACGCTGCGCGACAAGAAGGTCAACCGCGGGTACGCGCTCATGCTCACCCCCGGGCCCAGCGCCACCGACGAGCGCCGTTACGCCGCGAGCCTCGCGGCGCAGGTCCTGGGCGGGTCGGACAACTCGCGCCTGCACTGGGCGCTCATCGAGACCGGCATCGCGGAGGACGCCGAGTGCGCCTACGACCCGCGCGACGGGTGCGGGGACTTCCTGGTGTATGTCTCGGCCGACCCGGAGCGGCTGGAGGAGGTGTGGTCGATCGTCGAGCGGGAGATCGACAACCTCGGCGCGAGCCTGACGGAGGACGACCTCGACAAGATCCGCAGCAAAATCGCGACGGGCATCACGCTGGCGGGCGAGCGCCCGGGCGGGCGGATGCAGCGTCTGGGGCGGCAGTGGCTGTACCAGGGCCGGTACACAACGCTGGAGGAAGAGCTCGAGCGGGTCAACCGCGTGACGGTCGGCGAGGTGCGCACGCTGCTGAGCGATCTGCGCGCGATGCGGCCGCGGACGGTCGGACGCCTGCTCCCCGCGGAGTGATCGATCCGGGGGCGGGCGGAGATCACGGACAGCCGGCGAACCAGGCGTCGAGGTACATGTACAGATCGGTGACGTCGACCAGGCCCGAGGCGTTCAGGTCCGCCAGGCAAGCCGGGACGTGGGCGTAGGTCCAGTTGCTGAAGACCGCGCCGCACCCGTTGGAGACGCGGAGGCGGTAGACGCCGCTCTGGCCGGCGAGCGCGGGCCCGAGCGAGAGCTGGTTCGTGGCGCTGCCGCTGACGCCGAAACCGTCGCTAACGGGCGTGTCGCCGCGGAACCAGCGGTAGGAGAGGGGCGAGGTTCCGGAGGAGGCCGCGGCGGCGGTGAGGCGGACGACACTGCCCGGCGCGCCGCTGGCGGGTTCGGGCTGCAGCGTAAAGCGGAGCACCTCGGTCTGGTTGGTCAGGAGCGACATCTCGCTCTGGAACCCGGCGCAGGCGACGTCGAGCAGGCCGTCGCGGCTCAGGTCGGCCAGCACGACGCACGCGGGCTGGTTCCCGACGTTCACCGAAAGGGGCGCGCGGAAGCGTCCGTTGCCCAGTCCAGGGAGCACCGAGAGCGAGCCCGACTGGAAGTTGGCGACGACCAGGTCGGTCCACCCGTCGTTGTTGAGGTCGCCCGCGCCGATGCTCTGCGGGCTGACGCCGACGTCGAAGGTCTCGGCGGGGGCGAAGGTGCCGTCGGCGTTGCAGAGCAGGACCGCGATCGACCCGTCGTCGTTGTTGGCGCAGAGGAGGTCGGGGCGCGAGTCGCCGTTGACGTCTGCGGCGGTCAGGCCGCGCGGCGTGCCGCCGCAGGCGTAGTCGACGCGCGGCGCGAAGTTGGCGTTGCCGGTGTTGAGCAGCACGGAGATGGTGAAGTTGGCGAAGTTGCCCGCGGCGAGGTCGACGCGTCCGTCGCCGTTGAAGTCGGCCGCGACGAGCGCGAGGGAGCCGGAGCCGATGCCGACGGTGCGTCGCGGTTCGAAGGAGCCGTCGGGTTTGGCGATGAGGAGCGAGACGGTCGAGGCGCCGAAGTTGGCGACGGCGAGGTCGTTGCGGCCGTCGTTGTTCAGGTCCGCGGCGACAACCCAGAAGGGGCTGGGACCTGCCTGGAGCACGGTGGGTGTCGGGAGCGCTGCGCCGCCGCCGCCCACGAGCGCATCGGTCCAGAGCGTGAGGGTCGACGATGTGAAGTTGGTGGCGATGAGGTCTGGAGACGGCCCGCCGGTGACGTTGGCGATGGCGACGCAACTGGCGCCGGTCACGGAGTTGACGAGCGTGCGCGCCGAGAACCCGCCGGCGGGCTGCCCGAGCCAGTACGCAAGCGAGTTCGCGCTGCTGTTGGCGGTGACCAGGTCGAGACGCCCGTCGGCGTTGATGTCGCCGGCGGCGACGCAGTACGACCCGGCGCCGGAGGTGATCGCCTGGCGCGGTCCGAAGGCGATGGGGCAACCCTGGGCTGTCGCGCGCTGCGCGCCGACGGTGAGAAGCCACGCGGCAGCGAGCGTCCGGAGCACTTCGTGCTTCCAGGACGATTCCGTTCCCGCGCTTGGCGGGGTCGTCGGCCTCGTCAACCCAGCAGGCATCACGTCGTCTCGGCTCGGGATCCCCACGAACAAGGCACGCGGACTTTCATCCCTGGGAAGTCCGCAGCCTACCGCATGAGCGCCCGTTCATCGAACGGGAATTCGAAAAGAGTCCAACTCCCGGGGGGCCGAGAGCCTGCGCGCAGCAATTACCCGCCTCTTCGCGGACTCGGACCCGAACAATGTCCGATAACCCACTGAGGATGGGATCGGTCGGGAGCGGAGCGCGGAGCCCTGCACGGCGAGGCGCGCGGGCGGCCTGGACCGAGCGGGGCGAAAGGGCGCGGCGGATTCAGCGCGGGGCGTCGATCGTGGGCTTGAAGGTCACGACGGCCTTCTCGCCGATCGCGAAGTGCTTGAGTTTGGCGCCGCGCGAGATGCGGTAGATGAGCGTGATCTTGTTGGCCGGGGTCGAGGGCGAGATGCGCACCATCGGGTCCTCGGTGAGCGAGCGGATCGGTGTCTGCGGGGTGAACTGGAACCAGACCTCGTTGGATCCTTCGAAGACGTAGCCGATGGGGGTGTAGACCTGGCCGCCTTCGTCGACGAAGACCGGGGGCTGGTCGCGGTTCTCGACGGACTGGACGCGCGTGGACATGAGGCCGAACTCGGGGTTGCGCGAGTCCATGTCGACCATCATGATGGCGGTGTCTTCGCCGTCGTCGAAGTTGCGGACCTGGAGCTGGCGGTCGATGCCGCGGTTCTGCAGGTCCTGAGCCTGGAACTTGCCGGAGCCGCCGACGATTTTGCCGGCGTCGTTGATCTCGAGCCCTCGGAGGTCGTCCTTCTGGAGCATCATGCCGAAGGGGAGGCCGTTGGAGAAGCGGAGGTAGGGATTGTCCTGCGTGGGGTTCCACTTGATGGTGGGCGTGGAGGCGGTGTCGAGGACGAGTTTTCTGGAAGCGATGGAACGGGAGGTGACGGCGGCGTCTCGGGCCGCGACGCCGGCAAACTCGGTCACTTCGTTGGCGGGCGGGAGGGCGGCCCGCATGCCCTTGACGACGATCGCCAGGGGCGTGTAGCCGGCGGGCACGGGGAACTCGAAGGCCATCGGGGCCTCGTCGCCGCCGCCGACGGAGGAGATGAAGGTCTGGGGCGCATCGAAGCGCCATCGCCCGAGGCGCCCGGAGGTTCCGTCCGCGGGGGAGATGACGGCGGCGGGCTGGATGCCGATCGAGCGTCCCTCGGACTCGTTGCGTGCGATGAGGCGGACCTGGGGCGCGCCGACGACGATGCGCCCGGACTTTTCCTTGGCGAGTGAGTCGAACTGCACGACCACGCCCTCGAGCGTCGCGGGCGCGCCCTGCACGTCGGGCGCGGTGTAGGTGTACGACTGCTTGCGCTCGGGGTGGAACGTGTCGGCGAGGACGTTCTTGTCTTTCACGCGGTAGCGCGAGAGCACGGTGAAGTTCTTGCCGGTCGAGACCTTGTCGGTGTTCAGGCCGACGACGTGGCGCGAGCCGCCCTCGGGCGGCGGGAAGGTGAGGCGGAGGATCGGGCCCTCGTCGGCGAGGTTCGGACGCCACTTGGAGAGGGTCTCGCCCGAGTCGGGGAAGAAGGTGCTGTCGGCGAGCATGGTGAAGAAGTTGGCGGTGATCGTGTCGGCGCGGGTCACGAGGTTGGACTGGCGGACGATCGAGCCGTTGCCCTCGAACTCCATGGGCTGGTAGGGCAGGCCGACGATGCTGGACTTGGTGGGGAGATAGCCCAGGGCCAGCACGAGCACGCCGCAGGTGATGAAGCCGGTGACGACGCCGCAGAGCCCGCCGCCGACCATGTTCGTGACGGTGTCGAAGTCGAGGTTGGCGCGGATGATCGAGTCGACGATGGGGCGGAGGACGGCGATGGTGAGCCCGAAGGGCACGAGCAGGCCGAGGGTCCATGCCAGGTCGATGACCGGGGTCTCCTTCGGGTCGACGAGCCCCATGATGAAGTAGGTGCAGGGCTCCCAGAGTGCGAAGGCGACGGCCGCGGCGATCAGGCAGCAGACCAGGTGCAGGAACGCGGAGAAGAACCCGCGCGCCGCCCAGAGGTACGCGATGATCAGGATGATGACGATGGTGATGATGTCGGCCATGGATCGTGCTTCGGTGTAAGGCCGCGCGGCGGGTGCGGGCGGGATGCGCGGCTGGGGATCGGGACGGGCTCGGGCGTGGGATCGGGGAGGAGGACGGGCCGGCGGGGCCGGAGTGGATCAGCCGGCGGGGTTGGGTGCGGCGGGCTTGGCCTGGGCACCGTTCGCGGGCGGCGCGGCGGGGGCGCCGCCGGGCGAGGCGACCGGATCGGCCGTGACACGCAGCACCTCTTCGACGCTGGTTACGCCGTCGACGGCCTTGCGGATCGCGGCGTGCTGGAGGACGGGGAGGGAGCGTTTGCGGAACGCGGCGCGCAGGCCCTGCAGGTTGCCGGTCGAGATGAGGTCGCGCTCCTCCTTGTCGAGGAAGAAGACCTCGAAGATGCCTTCCTGGCCGACATAGCCCGAGCCCTTGCAGACGGGGCAGACCTCGGGCTTGTTCTTGATGAGGACCTGACCGCCCTTCTTGAAGAGCTGGGGCACCTTCGCGTCGCCGGCGCCCATCTTCTTGAGCAT
>CALMQD010000435.1 GCA_937871415.1 uncultured Phycisphaerales bacterium
GCGGCCACGGCGCAAGCGGCTGCGGCTGTCCATTGGATGATTCGAACCCCGGAGCCGGCCTCGGGGATCGGAATGAGCGGCGCGCGGCAGCGCCCGACCAGCAGAGCAGCGTCGACCGGCGTGCCCGAACGCGCCCACGCCGCCCACAGCGAGATGCCGCCGTACGCCGCGAATCCGACCACCATGACGCCCGGGTCCTTGGTCAAGACCGCGGCGGAGGTCGCCAGGAACGCCGCGAAAATCGCCGGCCAGTCGGTCGAGCGCTGTTCAAGGTGCCTGCGCCATGCGCGGACGACGCAGGCGATGGCGAGCGTGCAGAACGGCACGAGCAGGATGTCGAGTTCGCCGATGCGCGCCGAGCGAACAAAGAGCACGCCGGTCGCGAGCATCGCGGCCCCCCAGAACGCCGCGGCGTCCGCCCATGGCTGGGTCAGGCGCACACCGCCGATTCCGAGGGTAGGTTCACGGCGGTTGGCGGCTTCTGCGTCGCGCCGCGGGGGTGAGAGGATGACCCGCGCGCACACGTACGTCGCCAGCACGCCGAGCGTGCCCGCGAGGGCGATGACCAGTCGCAGGTGCCAGAGTTCGACGCGCTGCCCGAGGAGTTCCGCGACGCCGATCTGCGCCCAGTAGAACATCGGCGGCTTGGCGAGATACGGGCGAGCGTTGGCGGTGGGAACGATGAGTTCTTCGAGCGCTGCGCCGATGCCTTCGCTTTGTCGCGTGCGGAAGCGGTCCTGCATCTCGCGTGCGACGACCAGCCGCTGGGCCTCCTGCCAGTTCGCGACGCCGTAGTTGTCCAGGCCGGGGAAGTACGCGATCGCGCAGAGCAGGAGCAGGGCGATCACGTGCAGCCGGCGCTCCGGGCCGCGGCGCCGGCGCGGTGATGGAGTGAGCGGCTGATACGTCATTCGAGGAAACGCGTGCGAGGTCAGGCGTTGTCGAGCAGTTCGACGGTCTTGAATGCCTTGCCCGAGAGCATCTCGAGCGAAGCGCCGCCGCCGGTAGAGACGTGCGAGAACTTGTCGGCAAGGCCGAGGAGTTCGGCGGCCGCGGCGGAATCCCCGCCGCCGACGATCGAGGTCGCGTGGTTGTGCTGGGTCGCGTGGACGATGGCCTCGGCGACGCTCTTGGTGCCGACGCGGAACGCGGGCCACTCGAAGACGCCCATCGGGCCGTTCCACAGCACGGTCTTGGCGGTGCGGAGTTTGAGGGCGAAGGTCGTCTGGCTCTTGGGGCCGATGTCCAGGCCCATGTAGCCGTCGGCGATGTGCTCCTCGAACACCTTGATGTCGCCGGAGTGCTCGGCGAACTGCGTGGAGCAGACGTGGTCCGCGGGCAGGACCAGTTCGCACTTGAGTTTCGCGGCCTGATCGATGATCTTCTTCGCCTCGCCGAGCATCTCGGTCTCGACGCGTGAAGCGCCGACGCGTCGGCCCAGTGCCGCGAGGAACGTGTAGGCCATCGCGCCGCCGACGAGCACCTCGTCGGCCTGCTGCAGGACCTTCTCGATCATCGGCAACTTGTCGGAGACCTTCGCGCCGCCCATGACCACGACGTAGGGCTTGGTCGGTTTCCGCAGCGCCTCCGAAAGGAAGCGGAGTTCCTTCTGCACCAGCAGCCCGACGACGCGTGGCTTGCCGGCCATCGCGGCGGGCACGGCGTACATCGAAGCGTCCTCGCGGTGGCAGGTGCCGAAGGCGTCGTTGACGTACACGTCGCCGTAGGCCGCGAGTTTGGCGGCAAAGGCCGCGTCGCCCTTCTTTTCGCCCTTGTGGAAGCGGAGGTTGTCGAGGAGCAGCACGTCGCCGTTCTTGAGCGCTTTGACCCCGGCGGCGGCCGCGCTGTCGACCGGATCGTTGCTCGGGAACGCGACCGGCTTGCCGAGCAGTTCGCTCAGCCGCGCTGCACACGGCTTGAGGCTCTCGGAGGGCTCGTAGCCGACGCCCTCGGGGCGGCCGAGGTGGCTCATGAGGATCGCCTTGCCGCCGCGGCCGATCACCGACTGGATGGTCGGGACGGCCATGCGGATGCGTCGGTCGTCGGTGATCTTGCCCGTGCCTTCTTCGAGCGGCACGTTGAAGTCCACTCGGATGAGAACGTTCTTCCCGGCGACGTCGATCTGCTCGATGGTCTTCTTGGGCATGACGCGGGTTCCGGCGGAGTGTGGGTGGGCGTGCGTTGGACCGAAGGCGCGGGCCGGACGGGTTCGAAACCGGCCAGTGGGCCGGGGAGCGTTCGTCAGTTCTGGAAGAACTTCTCCGCCCGGGCGCGGACCTCGGCCGCGCCGTCGTTCGACAGACGGTCGCGGAGTTTGCGGAGCCGACCGGCGATCGAGGCGTCGATCAACTGGTCACCGATCTGCAGTTTCAGCCCGCCCACCATCGAGGGCTCGACGTACGAGTGGATGACCGGCTCCTTGCCCAGCACGCCCTTGAGCCGCGTGCGGATGGCCTCCAGGTCGGCTTCGCCGGCGGGGGCGGCGGTGTAGACGTCGACCTCGACACGCCCGAAGTGCTTCTGCACGAGTTCGTCGAACGCTGCGACGATGGGCGGCAGGTGCGACAGGCGATCCTTGGCGTTGAGCACCAGCACGAAGCGGAGCGTCAGGTCGCTGACGCGTCCTTTGAGGATGTTGCGAAGGGACTGGCCCCGCGCCTTGGGCGGCAGGATCCGCGACGAGAGGAACTCCGAAAAACGGGCGTCGGTCTTCGCGATATCGAGAAGGTCATTGAGTTCCGCCAGCGTCGCGGCGATCGCGTGCTCGGCCGCCGAGTGGCTGACGCCGGAGGTGGGCCCGGTCGGGCCGCCGTCGCGGGCCAGTTCGAACAGGCTTCGGGCGTAGAGGCGTGCGAGTGCGTCGGGCTCGGAGAAAGTCAGGGGCATGTCGGGCTCGTGGTCGCGGGTCGTCGGGCGGAAGGGAGAACGCTGGGGACGTGGGCGGGGCCTCAGGCGCGGGCCATCGAGCGCATCTCGTTGAGCGACTGCTCCACGAGGCGCTGCTGGTCCTGCGGACCCAGTTCACGCTGCAGGATCTTGCCGGCGATGGACGTCGCGAGCGTCGACGCCTCGCTGTAGATTTCGTTGAGGGCGGCGCGCTTGGCCGACTCGATGTCGCGGCGGGCCTTCTCCCGCATCATCGCGAGTTCCGCGTCGGCCTTGGTCTTGAGTTCCGCCGCGATCGCCTGCTGCTGAGCCTTGGCCTGGTCGAGCATGCGCTGCGCCTCGGCGCGGGCCTCGTCGAGGTTCTTCTGGTACTGCTCGAGGGCGGACCTGGCCTGGCGCTGGGCGAGTTCGGCGGCCTCGATCTCGTTGCGGATCTTGGAAGCCCGGTCGTCGAGGCCCTTGTTGATCTTGGGCCAAACGACCGCGAGCATGAAGGCACACACCAGGGCGAAGACGACCAGCGCGGTCACGCCGGTGGCGATGCCCTGCTTGACATTCGGCAGTGCTTCGACGACCTCGTGCTCGCCGTGACCGCCCGCCGCGTGGGCATCATGCCCGGTGGCGGCGCCGCCCTCGGGAGCCGCGTGGTTCGCGGCGTCGTGCATCGAGTCGGCGACGCCGTGGGCGGCGTCCTTCACGGGCTCTGCGGCGTGGGC
>CALMQD010000436.1 GCA_937871415.1 uncultured Phycisphaerales bacterium
CCGCCATCGACCAGGCCGTCGAAGGCATCATCAACGGCATCTACTTCAACCAGGGGCATGTCTGCTGCGCCGGCTCGCGCCTGTTCGTGCAGGAAGGGATCCTGGAAGAGGTGAAGGCCAAACTGCTCGTGCGCCTGGCGTCGCTGCGCGTGGGCGACCCGATGGACAAGAACACCGACATCGGCGCGATCAACTCGCGCGCGCAGCTCGAGAAGATCCGCGAGTACCTCGACGTGGGCGTGAGCGAAGGGGCGGAGCTGTGCGTGGGCGGGGCGGGGCAGGAGGTCGCGGCGGGCGAGCGGAGAGGCGATGCCTCGCGCGGCGCCATCGAGCGCTCTCGCGCGGGACTGCCGGACAAGGGGTATTGGTGCCGCCCGTGCTTCTTCGCCAACGTGCAGCCGAGCCACCGCGTCGCGTGCGAAGAGATCTTCGGGCCAGTTCTCGCCGTGATGAGTTTCCGAACGCCGGAGGAAGCGATCGTGCGAGCGAACAACTCGCCGTACGGCCTCGCCGCCGGTGTGTGGACCGACAAGGGCTCCAAGATCTTCGAGGTCGCGCGCAAACTCGAGGCGGGCGTGGTGTGGCTCAACACCTACAACCGCTTCGACGCGGCGAGCCCCTTCGGCGGATTCAAGGAGAGCGGCTTCGGACGCGAGGGCGGCATGCAGGGCCTGCGCCCCTACGTCGAACTCAACTGACGCTCCCGGCCGAGGCCATTGCGGCGGGAGAATCATCCCTGCCGCTCAGTGCGAGACCGGCTCGACGATGTAACGAACCGTCACCGACGCGCCGACCGTGAGCTGGCCCGGCTCGACGCTCGTGCCCGCATCCATCGCGGCCATCGCCCGCTCTCGGAACATCGGGATCGGCGGCTGGATGTTGATCCCGCCCTCGTTGATCTCGTCGATCCCGATGATGCGGAGCCGGAGCGTGTCGGCGATGGTCTGGGCCTTGGCCGCGGCGTCCACGCACGCCCCCGCGAGCGCCTCGCGGCGCTGCGACGAGTCGTCCTTGAGTTCAAAGGTCACACCTTCGAGCTGATTGCACCCGCTCTTGATCGCCGCGTCGATGACCTTGCCGATGAGCGTCAGGTCGTCGGCGGTGATGCGGATGGTGTTCGAGGCCCGGTAGCCGATGATCCGCGGCGACTCTTCGAACGTGCCGTCAGGGCGCGGGCGCGGCTGCTCGTACACCGGGTAGAGGTTGATGGACGCGGTCGTAATGCTCTTGCGCGGGATACCCAGCGAGGTGATCGCGTCGAGGGAGCGGCTGATCGCCGCGTTGACTTCCTGCTGCGCTTCGGCCGCGGTAGAGCGCTGCGACGCGACGCCGAGCGAGACGCGTGCGCGGTCCGGCGAAGCGTTGACCTGCCCCTGTCCGGACACGGTGATGGTCGAAGGCCTGCGGTGAGCCTGGGGCGTGCTTTCGGGGGGCGGAACACTGGGGCGCGTCGCATCCGGAGAAGCCCCGCTGTTCTGCGCCAGGAGCAGGGCGGGCGGAAACAGCAGGCAAACGGCAAGAGCGGGCTTGGCGAGTTTCATGGTGAATCGTCCTTGAATCGCGGTCTTTCCTGCCGCGACCGCCGAGTATACCGGCCGTGATCGGCCCGGTTCGACGCCGAGCGTCGTGGTGGACGCCGCGAAAGAGTTGTACACTCGCGGCCTCGTGCGGCCATTCGAGGTGTGGCCATGCCGCGCACTCCAGCCGATCGTCCGATTGTGTTCACCACGCCCCGCCCACCGAATCTTCGCCCGTGGACCGCGGCGTTGGTGATCGTCGTCGCGCTCTCGGCGCTCCTTCTGGCGGCCGGCCTGGTCGGGCAGTTCGGACGCCGCGACATTTTCTGGTCGGGCGCGGTCCGACCGATGAGCGGCGACGCGGTTCAGTTCGAGCGATGGGAAACGCACATCATGCTGGGGCTCGGCACGGTGGCCCTGCGTCGATATCCCGTCACCTCGACCCAGCCCTTCGACTTTCCGTTCGCCGACCTGAACAGCCGCGAGCTCGCTTGGGCGACGCTGACCAACGGCTCGCTCGGCCGTCAGCCCGCGCCCAAGTTCGAGTGGAGCGCCGGGAGTGGCGGCTACATCACGCTGCCCGCGTGGATCGCGACGCTGCTGGTGCTGGCGATCGGCGCCGGGGTGATCGCGTTTGTCGCCAAGCGCCGTCGCGCGCTCGTTCGCGAACGGACGTTGCGGTGCCGCTGCTGCGGCTATGACCTGCGAGGCCTGGCGGACTCATCCCGTTGCCCCGAGTGTGCAACGCCGACGAGCCCGTGGGCCCGCCAGCAACTCGCCGCGGCGAGCGCCACGACTCAGACCTCGCGCCCGCTGACGGTCAGCGGCACGGTCTGACGCGAAGGGGCCGCGCCGTACAACTCCTCGGTCAGGTCGTACGAGCCGACGCGGATGCGCCTTGACTCCGGGTCGATGCCCTTCTCGCGCATCAGCCGCTTGAGCGTCGCGGGCAGGCCGAACTCCGTGTCCTCGTTGAACACGTCCCGCTGCTCGATCCCCCCGGTGCTGCCGTCCTTGCGCTCGCGGCCGTAGCGGTTCAGGAGCGTGCGGCAGAGCTCGGCGACCAAGTCCTCGGGCGCGCTCGCGCCGGCGGTGATGAGCACGGTCGCGTGACGTCCCGCGCCCGGCGTTCGGGCGAACCACTCGTCGCGCAGTTCGCTCACGTCGTCGAGCAGGTAGGCGTTTACGCCGACGTTGGCCGAGATCTCCGTCAACCGGACCGAGTTGCTCGAGTTCTTCGAGCCGACAACGAGCACCAGGTCGCACTCGGGGGCCAGCTGGCGCACCGCCTGCTGGCGGTTGGTGGTGGCGTAGCAGATGTCGCTCGACGGCGGGTCCTTGATGTTCGGGAACGACTTCTTGAGTGCATCGATGATGACCGACGCGTCGTCGGTCGAGAGCGTCGTCTGCGTCAAATAGGCGATCTTGGAACTCGACGAATCGGCGATCTTCAGGTGGCCGATGTCCTCGGGAGAGTCGACGACCTGGATGGCGTCGGGCGCTTCGCCGCGCGTGCCGACGACTTCCTGGTGATCGGCGTGTCCGACGAGCAGGATCTCGTACCCCTGGCGGGCGTACCGAACCGCCTCGGAATGCACCTTGGTCACCAGCGGACAGGTCGCGTCGACGGCAACAAGGTTGCGGGCCTTGGCCTCCTCGCGCACCGCGGGTGAGATGCCGTGAGCCGAGAAGACGATGATCGCCCCGTGAGGGACCTCCGCGATCTCCTCGACGAACTTCACGCCGCGGTCCTTGAAGCGGTTCACGACGTGCTTGTTGTGCACGATCTCGTGGTAGACGTAGATCGGCTGGCCGGGGAACAGGTCGAGGACCTGATCCACCACGTCGATGGCCATGTGGACGCCGGCGCAGAAGCCGCGGGGGTTGGCGAGGATGATGTGCATCGGCGACAATGGTAGAGGGGCGGAACGCGGGCGCACGGCGGCCCGGAATGGCGGCGAGAGGAGGCCCGGAATGAACCGGTGGGCGTGGCGGACCTGGCGGGCGGCGGGCGCAGGGGCGCTCCTCGCCCTGTGGATGCCGGCGGGGACCGCGCACGCCGCCCCGCCGCGACTGGTTTCGGCCAGCGTCGACGACGCCGACGCGGGGATCGACCCGGCGGTCGCCGAGTTGCGGTTCGAGTTTGATCAACCGATGGAGCCGGGCTCGTTCT
>CALMQD010000437.1 GCA_937871415.1 uncultured Phycisphaerales bacterium
GCGCCGCGCGCCTCACCGAAACGCACGAATGGGCCAACCTCGCGCTCGTCGCGAGCGACCTCAAGTGCGTTGCCTGGGGCGAACTGGGCCTCGATCAGCACTACCAGGACCCGCCGCAGGACGTCCAGCGCCGCGTCCTCGACGAGCAACTGGCCTTCATCGAGTCGTGCCACCGGCGCGAGAACGCGCGCACGCTCCCCGTCGTCATCCACTGCCGCGAGGCCTTCGACGACCTCATCCCCATCCTCCGCGCAAGCAGCCTGAGCCCCGAGCGCTTCGTCTTCCACTGCTTCACCGCCGGCCCGCGCGAGATGCGCCAGGTCCTCGACTTCGGCGCGATGGTCAGTTTCACCGGCGTCATCACCTACCCCAACGCCCCGCACACCCGCGAGGCCGCGCTCCTGGTCCCGCCCGACCGCCTCATGGTCGAGACCGACTCGCCCTTCCTCTCCCCCGTCCCGCACCGCGGCAAGAAACCCTGCATCCCCGCCTACACCGCCGACACCGCGCGCGCCCTCGCCGCGCTCCGCTCCACGCCCTTCGAGACCTTCCACCAGCAGGTCAACGCCAACACCGAGCGCTTCTTCGGCATCCGCTGACCGCCGCGTGGGCTGGCGCGCCCCGGCGCGATCGAACGAACTCGTGGCGTGCAGGAGTTCGCTGAATGGACAATCAATGGTCGCTCACCCCCGCCGCGCTGTCGCCGCGCACGCATCGGCGCACGCCGACCGAAGGGCGCACCCACGCAACTCGGCGCGCACTGACGGCTTACGCAGTGCTCGCCGCGCTGGCCGCATGGCTCGCGCCCCTCAGCGCCTGCACCCTCTTCGACCGCAACATCGAAGTCACAGGCCGCGCCTGGCCCCTCAAGGCCTCCGACGGCTTTGACCTCTGGGCCTGCCGCATGGCGATCAAGGGGCGCGAAGTGAACAACTCCCGCGCCATCGTCTTCTACGCCCAGGGCTCCGAAGACGTCAGCCTCTTCCACAGCATGGACGCACTCGCCGGTTTCTGCGAGATGAACGCGCCGGTCTACGGCGTCGAGCGCCGCGGCGTCTCGCCCGGCGCGCCCGACGCTCCCGTCGATCACGCCGCCGCGCTCAAGTACGCCACATTCCAGACCCGCGTCGCCGACTCGCGCCAAGTCCTCGCCTGGGCCCGCGCTCAACACGGCCCTCAGACTCCCGTCCTGCTCATGGGCGCCAGCGAAGGCGGCGACGTCATCTCCGCCGTCGCCGCGGCCGAGAAAGACATCGCCGGCGTTGTCCTCCTCGGCTCCGGCGGCGGCTGGACCCAGGAAGAAGAGTTCCGGCACTTCATCAAGACTCGCGGCGAGGCCTTCGGCCTGCGCACCACCGAACAACTCGACGCCGCCGTCGCCCATATCCGCGCCCACCCCGATTCCGACGAACTCTGGCTCGGCCACCCGCTCCGGCGCTGGAGCACCTTCATGTTCCGCAAGAGCGCCGACGACCTGCTCAAGGTCGATGCCCCGATCCTCCTCGTCCAGGGCGCGGCCGACGACAGCGTGCCCATCGAGAGCGCCCGCGCGCTCAAAGACCTCTTCACCAAGGCCGGCAAGACCAACCTCACCCTCGTCGAAATCGAAAACGCCGATCACCGCTTCATGGACACAAAGTCCGGCATCAACAAACGCCCCCTGGTCGAACTCGCCATGGTCGCGTGGCTGCGCGACCGCAACATGCTCAGCGAGACCGAGGCCGCGCTCTTCGAGGCCCGTGTCCGCAAGGCCCACCCCGAGGTCTTTGAGAATACACTCTTTCCCTACACGACGCTCTTCCGATCTGAAGAGCGTCGTGTAGG
>CALMQD010000438.1 GCA_937871415.1 uncultured Phycisphaerales bacterium
GGCGATCTGGAAGTAGGGGGTGGCGGTGAAGGCGCTGGAGGCGGCGAGAGCGAGGCCGCGGTAGTCGAGATTGCCGCCGACGTTGAAGAGCAGGAGGTAGAGCAGCGCGATGATGATCACGCCGAGGTAGATGGTTCGGATGTAGAAGTGGCGTTTGCGCCGCGAGCCGCCCATGACGAGGCGGACGGCGATGGGGTTGAGCGGACCGAGTCGGAGGAGGTAACGGAGGAAGACGGGCATGGGGAGGATGGTATCGGGAGGCGGAAAGGAAGCGGCAGAGTGGCAAGCGGATGGGAGAAAGGACGAACCCACAAGGTAAGTGGGGAAGATGTAGAACACGGGCCGGCCGCCAAGCCTGCGCCACCCGGAACAGGAAGGAAAAACACCCTCTCTGTCGGGCTTTGCCCGACATCTCTCCCGCTCCTTCGGGCGGGAGAGAGCGAAATGCAAGCACCGGTCTGGAGACCGGTGCCACCCAAGGCGAAGGCCGAAGGCGCACAGGCCAGAGGCCTGTGCCACCAAAGACTGAGAGTCGGTCGAGACAGAGACACCGCGGGCGAACAGAAAAGGGAAGGGAGAGAAGTGTGAAAGGCCAAAAAGAAGCACACCCCGGGCTTTCGCTCGGGGTGTGCGGAGTTTTCACAGCGTCGGAGGACTGAATAGTCGCGAGACGCTGGATCTTGCGTTGCTGGACTGCTTAGCGGCGACGGCGCGTCGCGACCAGGCCGCCGAGCCCGAGGAGGGCGAGGGAGCCGGGGGCGGGCACCGTGACGTTGAGGCAGAAGGCGCTGATGGAGCCGGTGTCGCCGCTGCCGAGGTCCTTGACGGTGAGGCGCCAAGTGCCGGCGAGGGACTCGCCGACGAAGACCGAGAGCGGGTTGCCACCGACCAGGCTCTCGCCGGCGGTGCCGTTGGAGAACTGGGTGTAGGTGCCCGGGGCGATCGCGGCGGTGGCGGGCCAGGCGGCGCCGCCGTCAACGATGGTGTAGTCCCCGTTCAGGTCGCCGCTGTTACCGAAGCCCGAGGTGGTGGTGCGGCCGACGCGGTCGATGAGTTCGGCGGTGGTGCCGGTCTCGACGTGGGTGAGGGTGATCACGAGGTCGCCCATCCACGTATGGACGAGGTTGATGAGGTCGACGCTGTCCACCGACTGGATGACGTCGGTGTTGGCGATGACGAGGTCGATGGAGACACCCGTCATGCTGTTATCGGGGATGGCGTAGGTCGGCGTCGCGGGGACGGCCGGGATGGGGAGCGAGCGGACTTCGTTGTAGAAAGCCGCGCCGTTGCCCGCACCTGCGGTGTACGAAGAGGTGACGATGTTGTAGGTCTGGCCACCGACGACGGTGAACCGGAATCCGGAGTCGTTGGTGGTGGTGACGCCGTTGCGGTTGGGGACCGTGCCGCCGTTGAGGGTGGTCATGTCGTCGTCACCCGCGAGGACGCCGGTGAGGGCGTTGGTCGTGGTGAACGTCGAATCGTACAGGTGGAGGAAGCCGTCGACCGCCTGGGCGCTGTAGAAGTCGAACGTGCCCGAGGAGGGGGCGACCCACTGCTGGACGTGGTAGGAGTAGTTCGACGTGGTCGTACCGGCGAGGGCGAAGGGGCCGGCCGGGGCGAGTTCGTTCGCGTTGCCGCCGTCGGCGCGACGGAACGGATTGACCGTGCTCAGCGTGAGCGAGCCGCTGTAGTTGAACACCACGGCGCCGGGGATGGCGGGCGTGCCGGGGGTGTAGGGCGTGCAGAACTGCAGCGACTGGCCCATGGCGGCGCCAGCGCTGAGCGCGAGCCCGGCTGCGACAGTCAGAACGGTTGACATCTTCATCTTCTCTCTCCTTTGCAGGCCGATGCTCGGCCACGGTTGTTTGGCTTTAGCCCGTAAAGGCGAGCATCAGCCGACTCTCGATCTCTCTCTCGATGCGGAACCGGCGTTCCGCGAGTTTGTGCAGACCGGCGAGCCCACGAGGCGAACGCCGGCGATGTTCGGTCACAAAGCGGGTTGTGCAGGGATCCGCTCTCTCCATCCGGCGGGCGCATTGAGCGCTCGACGCATAGCCCCCGCGCGGGGGGAATCCCTCTCAACTCGCAGCCTTCACTCTACCTGAACAGCACATCCGTTCAAGGGGGTTGTGCCGGTTTTTGCGAATTTTCCGACTGTGCGGGCCCGAGAATGCAAAGGCCGCGTTGACATGTGGTTAGAGAAGGAGTACCCGGCTGTCGGATGGTGTCTGATCGGTGCTCAGAAGAGGACCGGGCCGGGGTTGCGGTCGCGCTCGGCCAGGCGGCAGGAAACGCCGGGAAGGGCGGCGCCGAGGCGCCGGGCCAGCGTGGGGAGGTATCCCCGCTCGGTCTGCGTGTGGCCCGCGAGCATGACCGACATCCCGGCGCTGGTCGCGGCGCGGATCTCGTGGTGCTTCATCTCGCCGGTGACCAGGAGCGTGCAGGCGTCCTGCATGGCGGCCTGGGCGAGTTCGGCGCCCGAGCCGGGGACGACGGCGGCGCGCTCGATGAGCACTTTATCACACGCGGCGTCGGCGCCGTCCGCGGCGCACGCGCCCAGCGCGGGGTAGACCTCGACGCGCGGGACGCGCAGGTGAGACTTGAGTCGCCGCGCCAGTTCGGCGAGCGGGGTCGGGTGATCGAAGGTGATTCGTCGGCCCGCGCCGGCGGAGCGCGCGGGGAGAGGCTCGCGCGCGTAGACGTCGATCGCCGGCTCTTCGTAGGGGTGGAACTGGCGGAGCATCTCCATCGCGAGCGGGAGCGCGGCGCGCGAGCAGACCATCTCGAGGCGCAGTTCGGGGACGGACTCGAGGTTGCCGGGCGCGGCGGAGCCGACGGCGGGGTGCGCGTGCTCGCCCGCGCGGAAGGTGCCGTGCCCGCCGGAAGAGAACGAGCAGTAGTCGTAGTTGCCGATGATGCCCGCGCCGATTGAGGCCAGGGCCATGCGGAGCTGCTCGGCCTTGTCGTGCGGGACGAAGGTGACGATCTTGAGTTCCTGGGTGAAGGGGAGCGAGCGCGCGGGGCGCAGGGCGCGCCGGTCGGCGCCGGCGTGCGCGGCGCGCTCGGGGTGGGAAGCGTCTAACGCGGGGTGGAGCAGGCCGTCGGCCAGCCAGTCGGTGACGCCGCCCTCGACGGCGTCGAGCGCGGTGTGGGGCGAGTAGACGCCGATGCGGGCCGCGGCGAGTTTGAGGAGCGTGCGTTCGGCGCTGGTGCGGCTGGTGATGCGTTTGAGCGGGTGGAAGATGACGGGGTGGTAGGCGATGACGGCGGCGGCGCGGAGCGCGACGGCCTCATCGGCGACGGGCTCGGTGAGGTCGATGGTCAGGAGGACCGGGCCGTCGAGGGAACGGTCGAGCGAGCCCAGGAGCAGGCCGACGTTGTCCCAGGGCTCGGCCAGGCGCGGGGGGGCGAGGGACTCCATCTCGCGGACCAGATCGGCGACGGAGAGCGAAGGGGCGGTAGGCATGGCGGAACCGTACGGCGGGAGGGGGAGAGGCCGCGCCGGAGGAGGCCGGATGGAGGAAGCATGCCGGCGCGAGCCTGGGGGAGTGCATCGCGCGGGCGACGGGTTGCGAAGTGGGAGGCATGACGCTCGTGCTGGCGGCGCTGTTTGTGAATGTCGTGGTGGTGACGATCCTGCCGGTGCAGATGCTCCGCGCTGGAAAGGCGCGGGGGCGGATCGGGGGCTCGCCCGCCGGCCAGGTCACGGTTGATCCCGGCGGCGAGAGCGCGGGAGGAGTGACGCTGATGCGCGCCCCGGCGCGCGGGACGGCGGCGA
>CALMQD010000439.1 GCA_937871415.1 uncultured Phycisphaerales bacterium
TTCATGGTGTGCGTGATCGCGGTGGTGGTGCCGCTGATCGGCGTGCGGACGGCGCCGGCCCAGCCGACCCCGGGCGGGACCGACCCGAAGGCCGATCCGGCGCCGAAGACGCAGGCCGCCCAACCGGGGAGCACCGCCGGCCTGCGCGTGCTCACGCTCCCCATCCGTACCGACGGGCCCAAGAGCCTCGACCCCGCGCAGGGCTCGACGCAGTACGACAACCAGGCGTGCTCGCAGATCTTCGACTGCCTCGTGCAGTACAAGTACCTCGTGCGTCCGCTGGAACTGGAGCCCGCGATCGTCACGGCCATGCCGACGATCACCGACAACGCCGACGGCACGCAGACGTGGGCGTTCGAACTGCGCGACGACGTGTATTTCCAGGACGACCCGTGCTTCCCGGGGGGCAAGGGGCGTCGCGTGGTGTCGGGCGACGTCTTCTACTCGTGGAAGCGCCTCGCCGACCCGGAATACCAGTTGGAGAACTGGTGGATCATCGAAGGGCTGATCGTCGGGTTCGACGACTACAAGAACGCGCAGCGCGAGCGCGTCGAGAACAAGCAGAAGTTCGACTATGACGCGCCGGTGCCGGGGCTGCGGATCATCGACGACCGGCGCTTCGAGGTGGTCCTGACCCAGGCGGTGCAGCAGTTCCGGTGGAAACTGGCGCAGTTCCAGATGTGCGTCGTGCCGCGCGAGGCGGTCGAGAAGTACGGCAAGGACTTCGCGAAGCACCCCGTGGGCACCGGGCCGTTCATGGTGAGGGAGGGCGACTGGCAGCAGGGGCAGTTCATCCGGTTCAGGCGGAACCCGAACTACCGCGAGGAGTACTACCCCGGCGAACTGTCGGCGGACCCGGCGCTGGCCGAGAAGGACCGCGCGCTGGGGCTCGACCGGGCCGCGGGCCAGCGCCTGCCGCTGGTGGACGTGATCGAGTCACCGTTCTATGTCCCCGATCCGCCGATGTGGCTGGACTTCGAGTCGGGCAAACTCGGGTTCGTGCAGATCCCGGCGGAGTACTTCGACAAGGTGGTGAACCGTCGGACGCTGAAACTGCGCACGAGTTACGCGGCCAGGGGTATCCGGCTGCACCCCGAGCCGCTGCTCGACTTCATCTTCCGGGGCTTCAACATGGAAGACCCGGTGGTGGGGGGCTATTCCGAGAAGCAGAAGAAACTCCGTCAGGCGATCTCGCTGGCGTTCGACCAGGACGAGATGAACGAGTCGTTCTACAACGGCACGAACATCCTTTACGACGGGCCGATCCCGCCCGGGCTCGACGGTCACCCGCCCAAGCACTTCACCGACCACGACTATCGCGGCCCGAACCTGGCCAAGGCGCGGCGGTTGCTGGCCGAGGCGGGCTATCCGGACGGCGAGGGGCTCCCGGAGATCGTGTACTACTCCAGCCGCGGCGCGAACCAGGAAGAGCAGATGCAGGCCGAGGTGCTGTTCTGCAAGCAGATCGGCGTGAGGCTCAACCCGCGTCTGGTGGACTTCTCGGAGCTGATCGAGGCGATCAACAACAAGAAGGCGCAGTTCTTCGGGTTCGCGTGGGGGAGCGATTACCCCGACGGCGAGAACAACCTCGCGATGTTCTACAGCAAGAACAAGGCGCCGGGGTCCAACAGTTTCAACTACGACCGGCCGGAGTACGACCGGCTGTACGAGCGCTGCCGCACGCTCCCGCCCGGGCCGGAGCGGACGAAACTGTACGAGCAGATGCGCGACATGATCATCGAGGATGTGCCGTACATCGGGTCGATGGCGCGGACGCGGTTCTACCTCATCAACCCGTGGCTGAAGAACTTCAAGCCCTCCGAGGACTTCCAGAACTGGTACAAGTACCTCGACCTGGACGAAGCCGCGAGGAACTGACGGGGGCGTTTCGGGCCCGGCGCGCCGTGCCGCGGCCCCTCGGCCATGTACACTCCGCCCATGGCAGACGCTGGTTCATCTCGCGCGAAGGGGTCGGGCGCCGGCGGGGGAAGGTCGGTCACGATCGTCGGCGCCGGGCTTGCCGGGTCTCTCTTGGCGATCTACCTCGCCCGGCAGGGGATGAGGGTCCGCGTCTTTGAGCGCCGGCCCGACCCGCGCGCCAAGGGCTACGCCGGCGGGCGCTCGATCAATCTCGCGCTCTCGGTCCGCGGCTTGTGGGGCCTGGCGGGCGTCGGGCTCGACAAGGTGGTCATGGCGCAGGACGCGGTCGCGATGCGCGGACGCATGCTGCACCCGATCACCCCGCCGCCGGGCGGCGCCGCGCTTCCCTTCCAGGCGTATTCGTCGAACCCCCACGACGCGATCAACTCGGTGTCGCGGGGCGGGCTGAACCTGACGCTCCTGAACGCCGCGGCGGCGGAACCCAACGTCGAACTGCACTTCGACCAGCGCTGCGTGGACATCGATCCCGACTCGGGCACGGCGGTTTTTCAGGCCGAGGCGATCGCCGCGGCGCGCGGGCTGAGCCTGGCGGTCTCGGGCCCGACGACGAGCGTGCGGAGCGATCTGATCCTGGGCGCCGACGGCGCGTTCTCGGCGGTGCGCCAGCGGCTCATCAAGATCGACCGGTTCGAGTACGCGCAGAGTTACCTGGGGCACGGGTACAAGGAACTGCATATCCCGCCGGCGGCAGGCCCGGGCGGGGTCGGCGGAACGCGCACGCCCGACGGGCTGGAGCGCGAACGGTACCGCTTAGAGCCGCACGCGCTGCACATCTGGCCGCGCGGCGCGAGCATGATGATCGCGCTGCCCAACCGCGACGGCTCGTTCACGTGCACGC
>CALMQD010000440.1 GCA_937871415.1 uncultured Phycisphaerales bacterium
CGGTCATGCTGCACCGAATGAGGCTGACCTACGAAGCGCAGGCACGCGGCAAGACCAGTGCTCAGGCGCTGCGCGAGATCACCGACGCCCTCGTGTGATCCGCGGCGCTCCGGCTCCGAGACTTCGCCGACGTCCGCTCCTGCCCCCCCCCAACTGCCCTGTCGTTCACGCGACGATTCGTCCGCACCCGACGCCGATTGACGAGATCCTGAGTGCACAAGACGCTGGACAACACCTCGCTCCTGCGCTCGCCCGCGGAACTGACCGCGCGCGAGTTCGAGATCGGCGTGCGACGGCTGGCGGAGGACCTGACGTACGGAACCGACCCTTCGCGGTTCGTTGGGAGCGGCACCGAGTACGCACAGACCAGACTGTTCTCTTGGGGCGACCCGGTTCGAGCAATCGACTGGCGCGTCACGGCCCGGACGGGGCGCGCCCACGTCAAGGACTACCAGGCCACCAAGCGGGTGCCGATGTTCATCGTGCTGGACCACTCCGCGTCCATGGCGGTGCGTTCGACGGCGCTGAGCAAGCACGAACTGGGCGTCTGGCTTGCGGGCGTGATTGCGCTCGTCGGCCTGATGCGCCGCAGCCCCGTCGCCGTGGTGAGCGCGGCGGGTTCGCCGGTCGATGACGGCGCCCGCGCATCGGCGATCCATCCGACTCTGTCCCGCGGGCGGGTGTGGCAGTCGCTGCACGTGCTGCGTCTGGGCGGCTCGGACGGCGTCACTCGCCTGCGCCGGGCGATTGAACGCATCGAGGGGATCTCCCGCGTCGCCTCGCTGGTCGTGATCATCAGCGACCTGCACGATCCCGAGGCGCTCCCGGCGATCAAGCGTCTGGGGCAGCGCCACGACTGCCTGGTCGCCCAGGTCGCCGACCCGCTCGAACTTACGCGGGCGCGCGTCGGGTTCCTTCGCGCCAGCGAGCCCGAGACCCGGCGCGACGTGCTGGTGACCTCGGGCACATCCCTGCTCTCCCATCGCACGGCGCACAGACGCCCGGGCCTGGTCGAACGGCTGACCTGGGGCTTGGGACGCGCCGCTCGCGATGAGCACCCGCGGAACTTTGTCGACGACATCCACGCCGAACTTCTGGGCGCGGGAGTTGATCACGCCCTGCTGAGGACCAACCAGCCGATTCTCGGGCCGCTGCGGAGATTGCTGGACGCACGCTCCGGACACGCCAACAAGGCACGGTGAACGACTGAACACGCACACCTCCAACCCGGGCTTGACCCGCCGACGGCGCGCCGCGAGCGCCCGGCGAGTGCTGTGCGCCCTCGCGGCGGGGGGCCTTCTTGCGCCCCGGCTCTCTGGGGCGACGATGGAGCCGCTCGAAGCCGCGAAGCCCGCCGCGACCGTGACGGTGGGAACTCAGGGCCGCGTGACGTACCGGGTTCCCCTCGAGAACGGTCGCGTGGTCGACCTGCGCGGGGCCAACACCGACCGCATGTCGGGTGCGGTGGTGTGGATCGACAACGTGCGGGTCGACGGGAGCAGCGCGGAGTACAGCCTGCGATTCGTGCCCCATTTGCCCGGCGAGTTCGACCTCGCGGGGCTCCTTGAACGAGTAGACGGGCGTTCAACCGCGGGCTTGCCGCCGTTGGTGGTCAGCGTCTGGAGCGTGCTTCCCGAAGACCACGAACTGACCGTGATCGAGCCGAGCGCTCCGGCGCTGCCGCGGATGGGCGGGTACGAGATCGCGATGATCGCGGCCATCGGCGCGTGGGCGTTCGTACCGCTCGTCTATGTCACCAGGCGACTGGTTCGACGCAAGCCCAAGGCGATCGTGCTGCCCGAGTTCAAGCCGACGCTCGCGGACCAGTTGCGCCCGTTGGTGGACGCCGCGCTCAACGGCCAGGCCGACCGCGCGACGCTCGCGCGCCTGGAGTTGCTTCTGCTGGCGTATTGGCGCGAGCGGCTCGGATTGGAGTCCAACAGCGTCGGGACGGCACTGCGTGAACTCAAGACGCACGAACAGGCCGGCGCGCTGCTTGTGCAGGTGGAGCGCTGGCTCCACGCGCCGCCTTCGCGGCAGGATGCGCAGGCGGCGCGGGACCGCGCGGCCGAACTCCTCGAACCGTACCGGTCCGCCGCGCCGATTGAGAACAGTGCATCCACCTCCACTCTCGCGGAGGCCGCCGCATGACCTTCGCACACGCCTGGGTGCTGTTGCTGCTGCTCATCCCCGCGGGCCTTGCCGGGCTGGAGATTCTGCGCCAGGTCGGGGCGATCGGACGCGACGCGCGGCCGCGCATCCCCGCGGATTTCACGCCGGTTTCCTCTCGGCCTCTTCTGTCCCGGTTTATCACAGCCTGGAGCCTGTGGCCGATGCTCCTCATGGCGGTCGCGATCCTGATCCTCGCCGGGCCGCGCCGGTCCGCGCCGCCGACGCAGGAACGCGTCCTCACCAACATCGAGATCGTCCTGGACGTCTCGGGCAGCATGACTTCGCCGCTGGGATCCCCGGGCGAATGGGCGGGCATGATGGGTGGCGAAGGCGAACCGACCGGCCCGACCCGTTATACCGCGGCGATGGAGGCGATCCGACAGTTCTGCACGTCTCGCAAGGGCGACGCGTTCGGCCTGACGATCTTCGGCATCGACGTCATCCGCTGGATGCCCTTGACCAAAGACCTCGCCGCGATCCAGAACGCCGCGCCGTTCCTGAATCCCGCGAAGATGCCTCCCAACATGGGCGGCACGCGGATCGGCAACGCACTGAAGTATGCGCGGGGCGTTCTCGCCCAGCAGCCCGAGGGCGATCGGCTGATCATCCTCATCACCGACGGGTACAGCAGCGACCTCGACGGCAACGCGGCCCTGGAGGTCGCGCAGGAACTCGCGTCGGACCGCATCGTGGTCCACGCGGTCTGCATCGGCAGCGACCAGCCGCCGCAACAACTCAGCGACGTCGTCGTGCCCACCGGCGGACGGGTCTTCGGCGCCGGGACCAAGGATGCCCTCGCGGACGTCTTCGCGCACATCGACCGCATGCAGCCGGTGCGGCTCAAGCAGGGACAGTCCGAAACGGTGGACCACTTCCGCCCGCTGGCGCTCGCGGGCCTGGGGCTCCTGGGGTTGCATGCGCTGGGACTCCTCGGATGGAGGTGGAACCCGTGGTGACGCTGCTGGTCTCCATCCTCGCCGGGCTCGTCGCGGCGTTCGCCGAGTGGTTGCACGCGCGGCGGGTGCACCGGGCGAGGTTCCTGGCGTTCGGGCCGACGGGCCGGGCGCGGGTCTGGACCCGCGGCGTGCCCGTGATGCGGGCTCTGGGTATGGCAACCGCCTGCTGGGGCCTGCTCACGCTCCTGCAGTTCGACGGCGCGCCGGTCAAGATCGACCCGATCTCGCAGCCCAAGCGACGGCTGCTGATCGCGCTCGATGTGTCTCCGAGCATGGGGCTCAAGGATGCGGGCCCGGACTCGAAAACGGCCCGAGATACGCGGGCGCGCGAAGCCCTCAAGAGCATCCTCGAACGGCTCGACCTGACCACGACGCGAGTGTCGATCGTGGCGTTCTACACGTCGGCCAAACCCGTCGTCGTCGATACCTGGGACCTCAACATCGTCGCGAACATCCTCGACGATCTGCCGCTGGAATACGCGTTCAAAGAAGGCCCGACGGCGATGTACTCGGGCGTCCGCGAGGCGGCGGCGCTGGCCGCCAAGTGGCCGCCGAACTCGACCACGCTTCTGGTGATCAGCGACGGCGACACGATCCCGGAAGTCGAACCACCGAAGATGCCCGCGGCGATATCGCGCGTGCTGGTGCTGGGGGTGGGCAACCCGTACCGGGGCGTGTCGATCGCTGGACGGTCAAGCAAGCAGGACGCCGCGGCGCTCAAGACTCTCGCCGCCCGGCTCAAGGGCACGTACGTCGACGTGAATCAGCGCCACGTGCCGACGAGCCTCGTCACCGGTCTGTGGCCTCTGCGCGCCGGCGATTCGCGCGTTCCCGACAACAAGACGCTCGCGATCATCGCGACGACGGCGGGTTCGACCGTGCTGGCGCTGGCGGGTCCGCTGCTGGCGTTCTTCGGCTCGCCGCGTCTGCACGGAAAGCCCGCCGTTCGCGGCGCAACGGGCGGATCGGCGGTTCATACTGAGGTCAAGGCGCCGACGGGCGGCCGGGCGAACATCCCCGGCTCATCGTTCGGCGCCCCACAAGCCGCGCAAACCACGGCACCGGGAGGTTTCCGATGAAAAGCGTTCGATCGAAGGTCTTCTGGACACTCTGGGCGCTGTGCCCGGTGGCGCTGGTGGCGATCCACATGGGGGTCGGGCGCCCCTTGCGCGAGCAGGACCGCGCCGCGAAGATGCTGCAGGCCGCCCGCCAGGCCGAGACCCAGGAAGACTGGGCGGTCGCCGCGGAGCAGTACGCGGGCGCGTCGGGACTGCTGGGATCGCTGCCGCAGGAAGAGCGGGACGCGGTCGAGCTGGCGTGGGCCAAGGCGCGGATGATGGCCGGCGAGTACGTGGAGGGCCAGGAGCAACTGGACCGGCTGCTCGATTCGGTCCTCGCCCGCCCGAAGACCTCGCCTCAGGACCCGTTCGTCCGCACACTGCGTTCCGAAGTCGCTTCGGCTGCTCACTACGCGTCATGGGCCATGCGGCTGGAAGGTGCGGCGGAGGAGGACTGGCTCCCTGAGAGCGAGATCGCCCGGCAGCAGTACCGGCTGTTGACCGAGACACAGACCGACGAGGATGCCGCCAAAAACCTGGAAACCGTCATCCGCTTCCAGCGCATGACGATCGAAGAGCTGCGTGCGCAGGGGATGCCGAAAAAGTGCAACGGCAAGGGCATCTGCAAGAGCAAGAAGAACCAGCGCCAATCGCAGTGCAAGAAGTCCGGCGACCCCAAGGACAATCGTCAGCAGGTGAAGGCGGCCGGGAGCGCCGCCGACCGCGGCAACGGTTGGTAGTACGCAACCACCGATCAATGCCGGCGCCACCGTCCAGACCGTGACTTCAACCCCGATTCGTGTTCGCTCGTGAGCCCAGTGCACCCTCGAAGGAATGATCCATGACTTCGGCGACCCATTCCGCGATCCGCCACTCGCGAGCCATCACTGCAAGCGCCACCCGCGTCCGACTGTGCGCGGGTCTGGCGATCGGCGTCTCGTTGATCGGCGGATTTGCCGGCACGGCCAACGCGCAGCCGCGCGTCTCACGCGCGATGTTCAGCATGCCCAGCATGCCGGGCACGGCCCGGTACAACCGGCCCGCCCAGGACGACGAGGATGACGGCGAGGACCTGCTCGCGGAAGACGGCGGGCGGATGGGCCGGATGGAGCAGCCCAAGATGCCCAAGACTGACCTGGGTCGGGCGATCATCCAGGGCGATATCACGCGCGACGCCCGCAGCGTGCTCGCGGCACGCGCCAAACTCGCGAGCGAGGCCCGCGAGAAACTCCTCGCGCCGCCGAAAGCCGAGGACTCGAACGAGCACGGCGGAGAGAGGAACGCCGCGCCCGGTGCGGGCCCCGTCGATGCCGCGCCGGCGGAGCGCCTCCCGGACCCCAACCCGGGCGCGGCGGCCGCGACGCCCGGCACACCCATCTCACCCGAGCAGTTCATCGCGATGATGTCGCAGGACATGCCGCCCGAGGCGCGGGCCGAAGCGCTCGAAGCGATCTCCCGAGCCCAGGCAACCGGTGGCGCGGCGGCGATGGGCGAGGACGACCCCACCGGCGCGGCCGCCGATGACGAGGGCGGCGAGGGCGATGGCGCGCCCGACGCACCGGATGCTGGCGGCGGCAAGCCCGGCGCCGACGCGGACAAGACGCCCGAAGCCGTCAAGAAGCGCCGGGAGCAGCAGGAACGGACTCGCAAGCAGGCCGAACACTTCCGCCTGCTCATCGTCGCCGGCGAGTGGGACGACGTTGGTCGGATGCTCAAGGACGACGTGAAGGACGACGCCGAAGCGATCTACGAGTGGATGCTGACCAATCTGCTGGGGGCCGATTCGGCGCTCGTGCCCGACGAGATCATCGAGATCAGCGACGCCTCGCCGGTGGAGATGAACGACCGCCTGATCTCCAAGCTCGGCGGGCTGCTCAAGGCGACCCAGAGCCGCGGGTGCCAGGCCGGGGCTGTCGCCGCACGCATCGCCCAAGGCACGCGGCACTTCGGCGGACAGGATCCCGTGAAGCGCAAGCGTGCGGCGGGCCTGCTGGTGGCCGCCGGGCTCCCGATCCAGGCGCAGTCCTACCTCGCGCCGATCTCCACAGCGCGCCAGGAGCAGGACGTTGAGCTGCTGAACCTCTACGCGATCTACTACGCCGCGCTGGCGAAGGAGCGTACCGGACAGGAACGCGACGCGGCGGTCGAATCCGCGTTCGGCATCGCGCTCGAGTCGCTCGGTATCGAGAAGTCTCCGGCGCGTGAGAGATCCAAAGCGATCGCCATCGCCTTGTCGCTCATCCACGACATGCCCGCCGACGCGGGCGACACGTTTCTGCGATCGCTCTTTGTCAAAGAGAGCGACACCGGGTGGGAGGCGATCGAGCGGATCAACCGTCGATGCCAGAATCTGCGTATGCGGGGCTCGGCGCCGGACAAGCGGATGCAGAACCTGAACCTCGTGCAGCGCGTGGGCAGGGCGATCCTGGCCAACCCGCCCGAGACGATCGCGGCGTGGCGCACCGGCCTGAACATGCTCACGCTGACGATCATGGACGAGGCCGAGTTCACCCGCGCCAGCGCCGGCCAGGCCGCGGCCCGGGCCCGGTACAACCCCTACGGGTACGACGAGTACGGCGGCGGGGCGGACCGCCTGCAGCCGATCCCGGCGGACCAACTGGGCAAAGCGCTCCCGGATGCGCGCTGGCTGCTGGCGATCGACGCGGGGCTGGCGGCGAAACTCGAACTCATGGCGGCGTCCACCGCCGCGGGCGCCGGCGACACGCAGGGCGTCCTCGACATGATCCGTCCGATCGTTGCGACCGATCCCGAACGCGCGCGCAAACTCGCCGAGGCCCTGCTCGCGGCGTGGCCGGCGTACGTCGGCGGCGGGCGCACCGAGGAGTACGACCCGTACGGCGGCGGTTACGGCTACGGCTATCCGCGGTACGGCGGGTACGGCAGCACCGGCGCGGTGCCCTTGACCCGCGCCAAGCAGCAGCGAAACCTCGAGAAGCTGCACGAACTCGTCAAGGCGATGAACGACCTCCACATCCCGAATCTTCCGGCCGACGGCGTGGTCAGCGCCTTCGCCGCGAGCTACTCGCCCGCGGAGGTGTACACCCGCGAGCACATCGAACTGGTGTTCGGCGACATCGAGGGGCTCGACAACGCGACCCGCATGAAGATCGCCGGCAAGATGCGCGAGCAACTGGCCTCGGCCTGGCGCTCGCCGCAGGTGCAGGAGCAGGCCGGCACCAAGCGATCGAACGCGGAGATGGCGGCGGAAGTGCTGAGGGGCTACGACCTGGCGCGGGAACTGGCCGGGAACGGCGCGGACACCTGGGAACGGCTCACACTCGACGGCGACCTCTACTACGACCAGGCCGAGTTCGTCTACGGTCAGAGTCAGGACATGACGACCTACGACGGCCTGAGATCGGAGGCGTTCAACCGATACCGGCGCGCCGCGACGATGTACAAGGACTCGCTGGCGTCCGGGAAGACCAAGCCCTCGGCGCGCGTTTACGTGCAGTGGTTCAGCGCCGCGCTGGGCGCGAGCGACCTGGGCTTCCTCACCCGTCAGGACCGACCCGACCTGCAGCAGGTCGACGACGTGCGGTCGGCCCTGGCCGAACTCCCCGGCGATTTCGCGGCCAAGCACGTAGGGCTCTTTGCTCAGGAGATCATGCGGGCCACCGACCGCATGAACCCGGAGCTCAAGCCCAGGTTCCTGACCGAGGCCTGCCGCGTGATCGGCGACCACCCGGACGGCAAGGCCGCCCGCGACAAGCTGGCGTACTACGACGATCTCGACAAGGAGGTCGAGCTCGCGGCGGTGCTCGACTCGACGTCCGCGGTGGGCGTGAACGAGCCGTTCGGCGTGCAGGTCGGCATCCGCTCGACGCGTGCCGTCACCCGCGAGACCGGCGGCTTCGGCAAGTACCTGATGAACGAGCAGTACAACTACTCGACCGGCCAGCAGGTGAACTACCGCGACGACTTCGAGAAGATGCTGCGCGAGAAGTGGGGCGCGGCCTTCGACATTGCCAGCATCACGTTCCACAAGCCGATGCTCCAACCGCTGTCGGCCGGGCGCGAGGGGTGGGAGTTCACGCCGCTGGCGTATGTCCTGATGAAGGCCAAGGACGCGAAGACCGACCGGCTGCCGCCGCTGAAACTGGACATGGACTTCGCCGACGGCGGCGGGTTGGTCGTCCTGCCGGTGACCTCCGACGTGGTCGCGCTCGACGCGCGAACGACCCCGGCGCCGCGCGAGATCGCCGAACTGGCGATCGAGCAGGTGCTCGACGATCGCGAGGCGCCGACCGGCGTCGTGCGGCTGGAGGTTCGGGCGACCGGGAAAGGGCTGATCCCGGCTTACGACCGCCTGCTGACGAGCGATTTCGGGCCCCAGCTCGCGCCCGCGTCCATCGAAGACCACGGCGTGAGCATCACCGAACTCGACGTATCGACCGGCAAAGTCGTGCCCGTCGCCGAGCGGACGTGGACGGTCACGCTCAAGCCGCGAGCGGGCGCCGGCGCCGATTTCTTCGCGTTCCCGACGGCGGCGCAGGCGAGCGCGAAGCTGAGCAACAAGCGGTACAGCGACGCCGACGTGGTGGATGCGCCCCCATCGCTCACGATCGCTGCGGTCGGATCCGGCGGCTCGGGCGCGTGGCCCTGGATGGTCGGCGCGGGTGTGCTGGCCGTCGGCACGATCGCGGGCGTGGTCCATCGCCGCCGCTCGCGCTCGAAGTCGATTGAGACGCCGGATTCCTCGTGGCGCATCCCCGAAGTCGTTACGCCGGTCGGCGCGATCTCGATGCTCCGTCGCGTCGCGTCACTGAACGGGAGCGTGCTGTCTCTCGAGGAGCAGCGTGACCTGGATTCCCAGATTTCCGGCCTGGAGCGTGTGTACTTCGCCCCCGCGGGCTCGGGTCCGGGTTCGGGCCCGCACGCCCCGGCGCCCGACGAACTCAAGGCGATCGTCGCTCGGTGGGTGGACAAGGTCCCGAAGTGACGGGCCAGGAAAGCGTCCCGGGGGCGATTCGAACGCCCGACCTGCCGCTTAGAAGGCGGCCGCTCTATCCAACTGAGCTACCGGGACACGCCCATATCGTAGTGTCCGGTTCTCCTCCCTGCGCCGAACACACCCGAGGGTCTCTGGGCGACGGCGACACGCGGGGCTTTCTCGGACGCCCGTCGCCCCGGCATCCCGCACTCGCCACGGGCCCGGGAGAGGCAACAATCCAGTCCATGCGCGCTGAACAGGGCACCGGTTCCGTGATCGAGACACCGCCGATCGGCGCGGGCGTCGTTGAGCCCAAACTGCTCGCCGCGGCGACGCTCTCGGGGCAGCTGTCTTCGATCTTCGAACTGACCAAACCTCGGATCACCAAACTGGTGGTGGTCACGTCGGGCGTGGGGTTTGCGCTGGCCGCGATGCGCCGGTCGTGGACGCCCGGCGACGTGGCGATCGCGGGCCTGGGGTGCATCGCGGGCACGGCGCTCTCGAGCGCCGGCGCGAGCGCGCTGAACATGTGGTGGGAACGCCGGCGCGACGCTTCGATGAAACGAACAGCGACGCGCCCCCTTCCCGAGAACCGACTCTCCCCGGCGGCGGCGCTCACCTCGGGCCTGTTGCTCAGCGTGGTCGGCGTGCTGGTGCTGAGCCTGCTGTGCGGGCCGGCGCCGGCGCTTGTGTCGCTGGTGACGATCGCGCTGTACGTGTTGATCTACACGCCGCTCAAGACCGTCACGACCCTCAACACCATCGTCGGTGCGGTGCCGGGGGCGCTGCCGCCGCTGATCGGCTTCACGACCGGGGCGGCGTGGGCGCCGATGATGCTGATGCGCGCCGACGAGGCGGCGGCTCGCGCCGAGCTGAGTATGGCGTCGCTCCTCGATCCGGCCGGGTGGTCGCTGGTGGTCCTCATGACGGTGTGGCAGATCCCCCACTTCCTCGCCCTGGCCTGGATGTACAACGAGGACTATGCCCAGGGGGGCTACCGGATGCTGCCGATCGAAGACCCGGACGGTCGCCGGACCACCGCGGCGATCGTGCTCTGGGGGGTGGCGCTGCTCCCGTGTGTGCTGGCGCCGGTGGTGCTCTGCCGCGACCTGCTCGGTCCGCTCTATGCGGCGATCGCGGGAGTATCCACGGCGCTGTTCCTGTTTCTGTGCGTGCGGCTCCTGAAGGACCGGAGCCGCGCCAGCGCCCGGCGCGTGTTCCTGGGTTCGATCAGCCACCTCCCGCTGATCCTGCTGGTGATGATGGCGGACGCGGCGCTGCACCGCTTCGTGCTCGGCTTGGGAAGCCCGATGACCGTCGGGGCGGGCTTTCCATGAGCCCTGTGCATCCGATGGCTTCCACTCCAAGGACCCACGAGCATGCGCACCACCCCGCGCCAGAATCCTTGAAAGGATCCCGGGTGGTCGTGCTCCGCAATCCGCGGTCGGGGCGCGAGCACGCCCTTCGCAAAACCGGGACGATGATCGAAGAGGTGCGTCGCGCCGGGCACCACGTCGAACTGATCGACCTGACCCCGGGGCTCGACCCCGGCGCGCTCGAACGGGCGCTGGACACGGCCGCGGCGCTGGTCCTTGTCGGCGGCGACGGCACGGTTCACCACGCGCTCGAGCTGGCGACACGTCGCGCCGTGCCGATCTACCACGTGCCGATGGGCAACGAGAACCTTTTCGCCCGCGAGTTTGGGATGACCGCCTCCTCGCAACCCCTGCTGGCCCGGCTGCAGGCCCGGACCGCGCGCTCGATCGACCTGGGCGCCGCAACACTCGGCAGTTGCGTGGAAGGATCGCCCGTTCAATCGCGACTCTTCGCGCTCATGCTCAGTGTCGGCTTCGACGCGGGCGTGGTGGAACGTGTGTGCGCGGCCCGTCGCGGCGGCGTGACACGGAGCACATACGTCGCGCACGGGCTGAGGGAGTTCCTTCATCCCCGTTGGACGCCGCTCACCGTCGTAGCGGACGGTCGATCGATCGTGGCTTCGCGGCCCGGGCTGCTGATCGTTGCGAACAGCCGTCACTACGCCGCGGGGCTGAACCCGGCGCACAGCGCGCGGGTGGATGATGGCCTTCTGGACGTGGTGTTCATGCCGATGGCCTCCCGCCGACGGCTCGTCTTCTGGCTCGCGTCGATGCTGCTCCGAAACTTCGGGCGGCGAGACGGGCTGATCGAAACGCGGGCCCGACGGGTGGAGGTCCGGACGTGCGGCCAGACCGAAGCCCCGGTCCAGATCGACGGCGAAGCAGCGGGCCGATGGTCGCGGATCGAGATCGACGTACGTCCCGGCGCTCTTCGGGTTCTGAGCGATTGATCCGATGGCTGGATCGGCGACCGATGCGCCCGGTTACTGGAGTTCCGCGTTGGGCAACTTGTACGGCGAGTTGAACGGCCCGAGGAAGAACCACCAACTCTGCGTCGGCGATTTGAGTTTGGAGCGCGTCGGGGCGTACATCGACGGGTCGGCGCTCTTGACGTTGTCGAATGACTCGACGTGGCCGTCGAACATGCCCGCGTTCATGCGCTTGGCGTGGCGCAGCGAGATGCTCTTGAGAATTGCGCTGGGCTGATACCCGCGTGACGCCTCGCGCAGGTAGTTCTCTCCCGAACCCATGAACGAGTTGCCGCGTGAGAGGAAGTTGCCCTGCGGCGAGCCGACGAGCCCCGAACCGTTCGAGCTCGTGCTGTAGTCGAATCCGTTGATCGAATCGTTCCAGTAGCGTGCACCTTCGAACGACATGATCTTGGCCGACGGCAGTGTGCCGATGAGGTCGATGCGCGGCGAGTACCCGTTCGGGAGTGTGATCGGTTCTCCGGAAGGCAGCGCCTCGGTCGATCGCCCCCCGACGCTCGTGCGGTTGGTCGGATAGAACTGGAAATACGCGGGGGTCAGGTAGCTGAGCGTGTACGGGTGCTCGCCGCGGGCGTTCATCGGCAGCGCCGGGCCGTTGAACCGCAGACCGTAGCGCACCGTGTTCGACGGGCACCGGAACTTGGTCATGCAGATCGCCTCGAACTTCGCCGCCTGATCGTTCGGCAGTCCGAGAGAGTCTCCGAGAAGCGGCGACACGTAATCCCAGTCCTGGCAGGGCGTGGAAGCGCCCGGGCTGTACGCCCAGTTCTGCTGCAGATCGGAGCCCGAAGTGTTCGGCCCGACGAGGAACCCCTTGTTGTCGGTCTCGTAGGCCGCCAGCGCCAGCACGACGCTCCGCACGTTGGCCTCGCACACCACCGCCCGCCCCGCCTCGCGCGCGCCCGAGAGCGCCGGCAGCAGGAGGCCGACGAGGATGCCGATCACCGCGATGACGACGAGCAGCTCGATGAGCGTGAACGCTGATCGCGCCCGGGTTTGGATGTACCTGATCGTTCCGGCCATGGTTCACTCCGTGGGCGCCGCGCGAGTCCGTGCACGCTCGGCCATGGTTGTAGACGCGATCTCGCTGTTGGACAGCGCAGCATCCGTGAAGACTTCGCTAAGCGGGCGGGTTGATCACGAGTTTCATGGTGACTCCCGGTGCGCGAGCGTGTGCGCCGCGCGGCAGAATCGACAGCGCGACACTCACACATGATTCGCGCGACCTGAACGCACGTTCGCTGGCTTATTCACGCGAGCGATCTAGGCTGCTCACTCGACGACTCCGCCTGCTGCGCGATCAGCGCATCGGCGCGGCAGCGGGCTCGTTCGAAGAGGTTCGTCGCATCGACAGGGCCCGAGAAGCGAGGCATCACGCCTCGCGGGCGCTGTCGGCTCGCGCCGGATCGGGGCGGGGCGGCGGCGACCGGTCCGGGCACCGGGGTGCATTTTCCAGACTTGTCAGGAGGATCCGTGATGAAGAACAGGCTCTGTACATGGACGCTCGCCGTCCTCGCCCTCGCGGGCGCCGCGCAAGCGCAGGTCGTTTCCTATTCCGTTGCCAACGAGACCGGGTGCGCGACCGGCACGGGTTTCGTCGCCCCGAACGCGACGGCGATGAGCCTGTGCCGCGGGCCGGGCATCACCTGGAACACCGCCGGCAACTCGTACAACTCCCGCGACTGGACCGTGGGCGGGGATGACGCGGCGGCCGTCGCCAACAACGACTACCTCTCCTTCGGCGTGACGATCGACCCCGGCTTCAAGGCGACGTTCACCGACATCGTCATCCGAGCGCAGCGTTCGAACACCGGCCCGCAGAGCATCGCGATCCGCTCGAGCCTCGACAACTTCGCGACCACCATCGCGACGGCGACCGGCGTGCCCACCAGCGCGTCGAACGTCACGCTCGATTTCCAGGACTTCGAGGCCTGCGGGGCGGTCGAGTTCCGCCTCTACGGCTGGGGCGGCACGAACATCGCCGGCACGCTCCGCGCACAGGGTCCCACCGACGCGATCGTCATCAACGGCGCGGTCTCGGCGGGCAACTGCGGCGCTCCGGTCCTGGGCGCGTGCTGCATCGGCACGCACTGCACGCTGACCGCCACCCAGGCGGACTGCACCGCGCAGTCGGGCTTCTGGGGTGGTGAGGGCACATCTTGCCCCTCGTTCGTCTGCCCCACCAACCCGACCGGCGCCTGCTGCTTTGGCGACGGAACCTGCCAGGTGCTGACCTCCGCGGACTGCTCGACCGCGGGCGGCGCCTACACCACCGACAATCTGACCTGCGCGGCGGCGAACTGCCCGCAGCCCGTCGGCGCGTGCTGCATCAACGGCGTCTGCAACGTGGACGCGACGGAGGCCGACTGCTCGGCGTTCGCGGGCGTGTGGGGCGGCATCGGCACGACGTGCGGCACGTTCCAGTGCCCCGCGTCGGTGGGTCCCTGCTGCATCGCCGGCAACTGCACGCTGACGACCGAGGCCGAATGCGCCGGTTCCTGGACGATCGGTGCTTCCTGCGCCGCCGACAGCTGCCCGGCCGTGGGCGCATGCTGCGTCGGGGGGAACTGCACGCCGGTGACCTTCAGCGAATGCTCCGCGGCGTCGGGCGTCTGGCTCGGCAAGGGCGTTGCGTGCTCCGAGGGCGCCTGCGTTCGCCCGGCCCTGCCCGAGAACGTCATCGGTCGTGACGACTTCGACCTGCAGCGCGACGCGACGAGCTTCGTCATCCGCCGCGTCAGCGATCAGTCCGAGAGCCTTCCGGCCTGGATCCCCGGCCAGATGTTCGGCATCGGCCAGCGGTTCCGCGTCGCCCCTGAGAGTCTGCCCTTCGGCGTACTCGACGACACGCTCTCGGTCTTCCCGGGCGATACGCAGGGAATCGTGAGCGAGAGCAAGGTCGATTCGTGGTTCGGCGTCGTGAACCTGTACCCGGAACTCGCCGGCGACCTCACCCCGGACGATCCGACCCAGAACGGCGACGATGAACTCGAGGCCGTCTGGACGTTCAACATCACCGGGCGCACGAACCTGGCCCTCTCGGTCCAGCTGGCGGCCATGGGCGACTTCGAGGCGATCACCTGCTCGGGCGCGCCCAACTGCGTGGTCGATCGGTACACCTTCGCCGTTTCGATTGACGGCGGACCGTTCACCGACATCTTTGCGGCCCGCGCCGACGAGGCTCTCGACCACTCCTACACGCTCGCCAACGGCTCGGTGATCTCCGCCGTGCCCGACCCCCTCGTGGTCGACGGCGAGGTCCTCGACAACGTCTTCACGACCTTCTCGAAGAACTTCAGCGGCACGGGCAGCGTGCTGACCGTCCGCCTGCGGGCCCAGACCGACGGCAACACCGAGGCGTTCGCGTTCGACAACCTCGAGGTCCTCGGCGACACGGGTTCGACGCAGACGCCGTGCCAGAAGGCCGCTTCGTACGCCGGGGACCTGAACCTGGTCGAGGTCGGTGATCTCTTCAACTTCCTCGACCTGTGGTTCCTGGACTTCCCGAACGGTGCTCCGACCGTGGCTCAGCCCAACGGCGACTTCGACGGCGACAGCGACGTCGATGTCTCGGACCTGTTCCAGTTCCTCGATGAGTGGTTCGCCGCGTTCGGCAACGGCGGCAACTGCAACTAACGCGAGGACGACGTCACACAACCGGATAGCTGCAGGCGGCCCGGAGAGAGATCTCCGGGCCGCTCTTGTTCTGTGAGAATGCGGCGTGTGCCGCGCGTCGATCGCGGTGAACGCGTCGCGCCCCATCCACCCTGCACCCTGCACGCTCCGCGCTCATGCCAGCCGATCCACAAACCAGTACAGCGCGATCGCCGCGATCACGACCGAGAGCGGCATGGCGATTCTCGGCCTGAACCAAGGACGATTCCGCCACCAGCCAAGCGTCGCGTACGCCAGCGCCAGGATCGTCAGGTGACCCCCTTCCACGCCGACATTGAACGCGATGATCGCGGCGGCCAACTGCGACCCGGGCAGGCCGATCTCCCGCAGCCCCGCAGCGAAACCCATCCCGTGGACCAGCCCGAAGACAAACGCCACGGCGGTGCGCCACGGGTGCACGCGCCGGGTCAGCAGGTTCTCGATCGCGATGAACGCGATGGACGCGGCGATCACCGGTTCGACGATCGTCGGCGGCGCCGCGACCAGGCCGAGCGTCGCGAGCGTCAGCGTGCAGGTGTGGGCGACCGTGAACGCCGTGGTCTGCCAGAAGACGTCCCGGAGCCGCGTGTTCAGCAGGAACAACCCGAGGATGAAGAGCTCATGGTCGTGACCCTCGGGGATGATGTGGCGATAGCCGAGAGACACGTAGCGCCATGCGACGGCCCAGAAACCGAGCGTTTCCGGCGGACGCTGCGTGCCCAGCCGCGACACGTCGAACCCCGGCGATTCCTCGCCGGGACCGAGCGGCAGGTACGCGGGCTCATGGCCCGGGAGCGTGACGCTCAGCATGACGTTGTCCAGCACTTCCGGCGCTCGCACACGCATGGACCTCGCGCCGGGGGGCAGCGTCGCGCGTACAACAAAGTCCATCTTGCATGGAAGGGGCTTCGTCGGAGCCATGCGGAGCCAATCGTCGATCCGATCAACGGTCGGCGACTCGATGAGTTGCAGCGGCAGCGCCTTCCCGTCCGCCAGGATCCTGAACCCCGCGACGAATCGCTCGCGTCCGTCCTGTAAGGCCGCGGCCAGCTCCCCGCGCGGACCGTCGAGCAGTGCGTACATCTGGGGATCGGTCACGCGCGTGGAGGTGTCGTTGAGGGCGTAGGCGAGCGCATCGTGTGTGACGACCGCCTCCACCAATGGGCCGCCGTCCGATGACACGAGCCGCACGTTGACGACGGTCGCAAGCGCCGGGTGTGCCGCCGCCTTTGCCGCCCCGACCATGACGGCCAGAGCCGCGACCAGCATCCACAAGCACCCGTTCACTTCGGCCCCGCATCCAGGAGTGCCTTGAGCGACTCGGCATCGAGCGCCGTGCTCCAGATCGTGAACCCGGCAAGATCACCCTGGAACTGGTACCGCTGGTCCCAGGGATCGATCGGAGCGATCTGCACGACGTTCGCGTCGTCGGCCAGGCTCGCCGGGCGCTCACCGACGAGCCTGGCATCCTTGTACACGCGGATCGTCGCGCCGTCACAGGTCGCTGTCACCATCTGCCACCGGTGAAGGTCGTACTGCTCGCTTCCGCGAACGTCCTGGTTGTGCGCCCAGAAGTGCACGCCGTCCGCAAACTTGCAGAGGTACCTCCCCTGCCCTTGCTCGGAGCCGCAGTTGCCAAAGCCCGCCAGGATGGTGTGATTGATCGGCTGCTTGTCCATCTTCGCGAAGATGTTGATCGTCCAGGCGTCGCCGGCCCTGGTCGGCAGACCGGGCACATCCTTGATGGCCGTTCCGAATCTGGATCGCTCGATCGAGTCCATCGCGAACACCGGGCCGGCGACCGTGAAGGACTGCTGGACATTCGCCGTTGTGTTCTGGTTGGGCGATTGATCCCGAAACTGAGCCAGCGTCAGTGTGTACGACCTTCCGACCTTCGGCGGCGAACTCAGCCGCAGCGTCGCGGCACGGCCGAGACGGTCCATCTCGACGCTCTCGACGGTGATCGGGGGATCCAGACGCACGCTCGCCGCGTCGATCGCGGCGACGGGTTCGGAGAACTCAAGAGTCAACTTTGATGACTGGTACCCGGGGCGGACCGCGGTCAATCGCGGCGGCGTGCGATCATCCACGTCGACGACTCGGGAGACCACCCAGCCCAGCGATCCATCCGGGTTCGTTGCCACGGCGCGAACCGTCGTCGTTTTGTTCAAGGTGATCGGCGCCGAATAGGCCGGGGATTGCTCGCCGGGCGTGCCGCCATCCGTGGTGTATCGCACCTCGTCCTGGCGTCCGTACAGGCCCGGCACGATCCGCACCGTCACCGCGTCGCTCCAGACCCGGCGTTCCGCCCCTGTCCCGTCACCCACGACGATCCGCGGCCGTTCGACCGTTCGATCGTCCAGCGTATCGAAGAGCGGCGCCGCGGCGACGGTGGTCGCGTCCGGCTCGTTCGCCGCCGTGATCGCGAGAACTTTGACACGGGGGTCATTCGGAAGCGTGAGGGTCCGGGGCGGCGCGAGGACTCCGGACTGTCCGAGGGTCCAGACAGGAATCTTGAACAAGTAGCAGTAGCGGTAGATCGCGTCGAAGCCCTCGGCGTCGCGACGGCCGTCGCTCACCACGCCCGTGAGTTCCTCGGTCGTGTGAAAGTGCGACACGAACCACGCGATCTCGGCGGGCTTGACAAACCCGGGCGTCAGACCGAGCGGCTCGCGGCTGTCCCATGCGTACCGAGGATCGAAGACATCGCCGGGCCATTCACGCCGGTCCCACTGACCGACGTAGCCGGTCCACGAGGGCACGGTCACGGGAGCGACCTGCCCGTCCAATCGGAACTCCGCCCGAACGTCCCCCTCGCTCGAAGCCGCAATGACGTACAGGCGATTGAAACTCTCGCCGGTCAGGTCCACGGACTGACCCTTCGCGGCAACCGCATTGGGTTGTCCATCGCTCTCGCCGCGTCCGAGTTCAAACTGCACGCCGCCGATCCGGAGCGAGCCGGGCATCTGCTCCGCCGGGTACGCCGCGGCAGAGGTCATCGCCCCGTCGCCGCGCCGGGCGTTGGTGCTCATGACGTCGGTGTCGAACTTCAGCGCGATGCACCTGGATGTCGGCGGAGCGATGCGCGATTCGGGCCGGCTCAGACGAAGCGCAAAGGCCCGGAGGCCATAGCCACGAACATCGGTCACGAGTTCGCCGTCGCGGACGGTCGCTTCACCCAGAGCACGCTCCTGACCGTCAACCTCCCGCGCGGCGGTGATGCCACGACCGAAGGACACGCGGACGCCCTTCGCTTCAAGCCCGGAGTGTTCGCGCAGGCGGACGATCACCTCGTCGCTGTCTTCGGCCTTCTTGAGGGCCTGCACGCTGACGTTCGGGTCGCTCACGCCTAAAAGCGAGAACGACTTGCCCAACGCGCCTTCATGAACCGGCGCGAGGAAGGGGATCAGCGGCTGATTGAGCCCGGCGGCGCTCAGGAACGTGCGTGCGGCGCGCCAATCCCCCGCGTGGCCGGCGATCGCGTACGAGATGTGGTGGCGTCCGAGATCCTGCGAGGCCTGGTCGGGATAGCCGCCGCGCACTCCGGGCGTGTACAGCAGCGTCAATCGAACCGTGTTGTCGCTGGGCTTGTCCGAGGCGTACTTGCTGTCGCACATGACCGTCGCGCCGAAGGACCGGTCGGCGTTGGTCAGGTCAAACCACTGGTGGAACGGGTACTCGTACTGCGTCTCGTGCGAGTTGGGACGTTCGATCGCGCCGGCCTGGATGTCGAAGGTAGCGATCGGGTTCGAGGCGGTGAGCGGGAACTGCACGCGCGCGCTGCGCTGGCGTGATGTCCAATCGACAGTGAGGTCGAACTCGACGCGGTCACCGCCGGCGGTGAGCGCGACACGCTGAGTAAACGTCGATCCCTCGGCCTCGCGCAAGACTTCGACCGCGACACGCGCGGGGCCGCTCTCGACCACGCGAATGGTTACCGGGCCATCGTCACCGACGAATGACGTCGCGGGCTTCACGCGGTCGGACCAATCCTGGTTCCACGCCGGCCACTGGCTCGGGTTCTCGTAGAAGAGTCCGATGCGGGCCGGCGCGCTGAGAAGTTCCTTGTCGAGCGACCTGTCGTAGATCGACGCGACGTCGCCGCGATCGTCGATCTTGACGATGTACCGATCGCTCTCCAGTCGGCGTCCGTCATCCGTCACCCGCAGCGCGGTCTCGTTCGGGTCGGGCTTGGAAGGGTCGTGCCGGATCGTGTAAACGGCGAACCCCACGGAAGGCGCGGCCGCGACGAAGGCAACGCGCGAGCCGCCGGCCCCGCCGCCGAGCACCTGCACCGGCACCGGCCGCCCGTCCGGCCCCTCAACCACGATCCTGCCCGGCTCTGTGCCGGCGCCCGGAAAGTCCGCCACGACCAGGTCCTTCCGGGCATGGCCGAGCGGGTTGAAGACGACCATCGGCGTCCCGTCGCCGCGCGTGTCCATTCCGGCGATCACCGCGCGAGCGCCATCGGTCAGCATCGCGCCGAACTGGTTCGCCGCGATGACCTCGTCGTTCCAGGACAGGTCGTAGGCGACCGGAACGCTGGTCCCCGGAAGAATGTCGTGCATCTGCGAACCGAGCACCAGGCCCCAGGCTCGCTCCAGCCGGTCCGCCGGGTAGTCCGCGCCGCCCAGCCACCACGCCGCGACCGACGCCTTCTCCGCGGAGTCGGCGAGCAGTTCGTTCTTGCGGTTCCACCGCTTCATGTACGCCTGCGACGAGACGGAGCCCGCCGAGTGCTGGGTGAGTTCGAGCTCGCCCTTGTACCGCGGCAGTTTCTCGCGCTGCGATTCCGAGAGGGCGTTGAACATCGCGTCGGCGCGGCTGGAGATGACGCGGATCGGTGCGCCCGCGGCCCCGCCGTTGACCACGCTCTGCTCGACCATCGCCACCGACGGCTCCTTCGGCGCGCCGCCCTGGTCGCCCGTGCCGAAGTAGTCATAGTCAACGAACACGCCGCTCTTCTGGCCGTTGGCGTTGATGCGCTGCAGCCAACCGTCGGACTTCGAAAGGTCCTCTCGCACTTCCCCCACGTAAGCCCCGGGGTCGAGCGCGGCGACGACCGAGGAACCGTCGGGTCCCTCCCACACGC
>CALMQD010000441.1 GCA_937871415.1 uncultured Phycisphaerales bacterium
CGAGCGCACCGGCCGCCTCTCCGAGATGCTCGAACGCGCCGCGGACCTCTACGAGGACCGCACCGAAACATCCATCAAGATCGTCACGACGCTCGTGCCGCCCGTGCTGGTCATCCTCGCGGCGATCGTCGTCGGCTTCGTCATGGCCGGCGTGCTGCTCGCGGCGCTCGAGGTCCAGAACGCCATCGGCTGACCCCCCCCGCCCCCCTCCAGTCTCTTCCCCAGTTTCCCCGTTCGTGTCCCAGGAGATGTTCATGATCCGCCCAACACCGATACGCCGCAACACCGCCCGCCGCTCGCGGGCGCGCGGCTTCACGCTCGTCGAGATCATCGTCGTCGTCATCATCATCGGCGTGCTCGCGACGCTCATCGCCCCGCGCATCTTCCGGCGCGTGAGCGAGAGCAAGCAGAGCGTCGCCGCGGCCAACGCCGCCAGCCTCGCCACCGCCGTGAAGACGATGATGGCCGACTGCGGCTGGAGCAAGATCCCCGACAGCATCACGATCGACGCCCTGTGGGAGAAGCCCTCGGAAGCGACGGGCTGGAAGGGCCCGTACATCGAGAACGCCGACGCGCTCAAGGACCCGTGGGGCAACAAGTTCCGCCTCGAAGTGCCGGGACAGAAGAACATCGATTTCGACGTCGTGTCCCTCGGCATGGACAACCAGGCCGGGGGTGAGGACGAGAACGCCGACATCCGCAAGCCCTGAGCCCCGTCGACCGCTCTCATCAGGTTGAACCCCGTGCCCGCCCGCGCCGCATCTACCCCGAAGTTCGCCGGTCTGAGCAGGCCCGGGCGCGGCGGCCGCGCCGCGTTCACGCTCGTTGAACTGGTCGTGGTGATGATCGTGCTGACGGTGACGGTGGGGCTGCTCTCGCCGCGCCTGTTCGGCAACAACTCGCGCCGGGCCCAGAGCGAAGCCGAGGCCGTGCGCGCGCTGGTCACCTCGCTGGCCGAGCAACTGGCCGATCCGGGAGTGATCGCGGAGTCGCCCGCGCGCGTGCTCCAGTATGCCGCTGCGTCGGAGACGGGGTCGTTCCCGGAGTTTCGCTTGGCGCGGCGCGTGCAGGGGGCCAAGAAGGGGGACTGGACCGACGAGCAGGAGCGGCTCTATCCGCCGGTCGTGCTCGAGTCGGCCCGCGTGGTGCAGGTGGTGCTCGACGGGCGCGTGCAGCCGGTGAACGCCGACCAACCGTGGCGCATCGAGTTCACCAGCGCCGGCGTGCGCCCGGCGCTGTCGATCCTGCTGGCGACCAGGGACTCCTCGGAGGCCGCGACGACCGAGACGTGGCAGATCGACCTGATCCCGACGCGGACGGAGGCGGCGCTGCGGACGCTTGCGCCCGGGACGACTTCGGTGGCGCCGCTCGCGCCCGACGCGATCGACCTCGACCTGACGGGCGGAGGGGAAACGCCATGGTGACCTTCCCCGATAGACCGCTCCGGCGCGGATTCGCGCTCATCGACGTGGTCGTCGCGGGGATCATCCTCGCCGTGGCGCTCGGTGCGCTCGTTTCGCTCTCCGGGCGCGCCGTCCGGTCGGCGCAGCAGTCGGAGGAGCTTGCGACCGCGGCGATGCTCGCCGACGAACAGCTTCAACTCGTGCTCTCGCGCGGTGCCGACGATTATGCGAAGCAGTTCCCGGTCGAGGGCGCGTGCGACGAGCCGTTCGCCGCGTATACGTACCGGCTCGAGTTCTCCGGCGGGGCCTCGGCGGGCGAGCCGTACACGGTGCGGGCGACGATCTTCTGGGGCGCGCCGGTGAAACTCGCGACTTCCTCGGGCCCCGGCGGCGACGCACGCTCGCTGAGCATCGAAACGCTCATCGCGCCGCGCCAGATCGGCGCCGACGTCGAGGCGTACCCGTCGCGCCGTCCGGAGCAGCCGCTCCTGCGGGGTGCACAGTGATCAACGGCACCGACGGTCGGCGCGCGCCGCGTGCGTTCACGCTCATCGAACTGATCGTGGCGCTCACGATCGTCGTGATGGCCGTCGCGGCGACCGGGCTGGCGATCTCCAACGCCGTGCGTGCCCGCGATTCGATCAAGGGTCGCGTCGAAGCCTTCACACGGGCCGAGACCGCCGCGAACCTCATCGCCGCCGACCTCCTGAACGTGGCCCGCGACAGCGACCCGGCGTTCACGCTTGTTCGCATCATCCCGAGCCCCGCGGGCGCGCCGTCTGAACGCGACGAACTGCTCATGCTCGCGAATATCCCGCGTGCCACGCGCTCGCTCGACGAGCAGGGCGAGAGTCC
>CALMQD010000442.1 GCA_937871415.1 uncultured Phycisphaerales bacterium
CGAGGATCACGAAGCCGAGCATGCCCAACGGCCCCGCGGCGCGGCGCCGCTGGTTTGGGCCGACGTTCGGCGAAGTGCGGGCGTCGCTGGGCATGGCGGCGAGTTTACATCCCCTGCGGCTGTACCGAGCGGGCTGAGCGAGGATTCCCAGGGGGCGTCACACCGCGTTGCCGTCCCGCAACGACTCCATCATCGCGGGAATGACGATCCAGTTACTCACGAAGAACCCGCCGCCGACGCCGAGGAGCCAGAGGAAGCAGAGCAGGAGGATCGCCACGCCGCCGGCGCGCGAAGCGCGGCCGGTCGCGTAGGTGATTGCGCCGATGACCAGGGCCAACACCACTGCCACCGTCACGCCCAGAGGCGATCCGGCGAACTTGCCCAGGTCCAGCAGCACACGGGTGAAAGCGGGCAGTCTCAAGCCGAAGTCGCGGTACATTTCCGCGTAGTGCGGCGTGAGAAGCCCCACAACCAGGAGCGGGAAGGCGACCATGGACATTGCCCCGCAGCCCGCGACCAACGGGAACACGGAGCCGGGCTTGCCGGCGTTTCCCGCCGGTGAAGGGAGCATCGCGGCGCTATTGGGTGAGAGGCTCACCTGTGACATGACCGTCTCCTTACGAAACCCACGACGTCAAAAGACTACTTGCGTTTCGGCGCTTTGCCATCATCGTCCAGATCGATCACCGAGCCGTCGTGGTTCTGATCGACCTTGCCGAGGGCGGCGGGGAGTTCGATGCCGGCCTGCTGGGCGAGTTCGTGGAGGCGCGGGAGGGCGCCGACGAGGCCGCTGAGCCATTCGGCGGTGGTATTCCTGCCCCCCCCACCGCCAAGGATGGACGAGTGGCCGTTGGACGCGCCACCCCCACCGCCACCGCCCGAGCCGCCGGAGTCCCAGACGGTGATCTTGTCGATCTTGAGGTTCTGGATGGCCTTGACCTGCTGCTCGACGAGTTTGGGGAGTTGCTCGATGAGGAGGAGGGTGGGGCCGACCTGCGGGTTGCTGCCGCAGGCCTCGATGAGGCGGCGGTAACCCTCGGCCTTGGCTTCGAGGACTTTCTGGACACCGGCGGCCTCGGCTTCGAAGCGCGCGAGCGTGGCGTCGGCCTCGCCCTGGGCCTCGATGCGGCGCTTCTCGGCCTCGGCGCCCGCGGCGATCTCGATGCGCTTCTTCTCGACCTCCTGCGGCGCGAGTTGCTCCTTGGCGAGGCGCGCCAGTTCCTGCTCGCGCTGGGCGAGCAGGACCGCCTCGGTCGCCTTGGCGGATGCGACGTCGGACCGTCGGCGCGTGTCGGCCTTGATTTCGGCGAGTTTCGCGTCGGACTCGGCGACGAGCGCGGACGAGGTGTTCTCGCCGGTGCGGGCGGAGGCCTCGGCCTCGGCGACGCGGATGCGCTGCTCCTGCTCGAAGCGTTTCTTCTGCGCGACGGCCTCGGCCTCGCGCTGGGCGGTGGTGACCTCGATGTCGCGCTTGGACTGGACCTCGCCCGTGATGGCCGTGGCCTCGAGGGCCGCGAGCGCGACGCGCTTGGTCTGCTCGGCCTTCTTCTGGCCCTCGGCGGCCTGGGCGGCCTCGTTGGCGACCTGGACGGTGCGCTGGCGGACGGCGGCGGCCTCGCCGATGGCGCCGTCGCGCTCCTGCTCGGCGACCTCGACCTTGGCGCGGTTGATGGCCTCGGCGGCGGCGCGCTTGCCGATGGCCTGGATGTAGCCGCTCTCGTCGGTGATGTCGCGGACGTTCACGTTGATGAGATCGAGGCCGATCTTGTTGATCTCCTTGGCGACGTTCTCGTTGATGAGGGCCATGAACTTCTCGCGGTCCTTGTTGATCTCCTCGATCGTGAGGGTCGCGATGACGAGGCGCAGCTGGCCGAGGATGATGTCCTGCGCCAGTTCGCGGATCTGCTGGCCCTGGAGGGGCAGGAGTCGCTCGGCGGCGTTGTTCATGAGCACCGGGTCGGTGGAGATGGCGACGGTGAAGGTGCTGGGGACGTTCACGCGGATGTTGTTGAGCGAGAGCGCGCCCTCGAGCGGGATGTCGATGACGAGGGGCTCGAGGCTCATGTAGGCGTAGTCCTGGATGAGCGGCCAGACGATGGTGCCGCCGCCGTGCAGGCACTTGGCGGCCTTGCCGCTGCCGACGCGTCCGTAGATGACGAGGATGCGGTTGCTGGGGCAGCGCTTGTAGCGTGTGGCGGCCCAGTAGACGACGACGAGGAAGACCAGGCAGACGGCGCCGATGAGCCCGAGGTAGATGAAACTCGAGGCCCCCCCACCGCCGCCGGGGCCGTTCTGCGCGAGCGTGAGCGCCGGCCCGCCGGTACTGCTCAGGAGTCCCCCGCTGAGGTTGTTGAGTGCGCTGGTGATGCTGGTCATCGGCTGCTCCCTCTTCGTTCTTCGTTGCTGACTTTGTTGCGTGCGTGCGGGTCAAAGTGTCCGTGGACCCGGCGGCGCCGCCCGGAAGATACCCGGTCGGCGAGGCGGTGTGCGGCTGTCCGCGATGCTCGGCTAGGCCCGTGCCACGCTGAGCGAGTTGTCGTCGTTGATCGCCAGCACCAGCACGGGCGTGCCGGTGGCGAGGTCTTCGCCCTGGGTCGCGGCGTGGAAGGACCGCTGGCGCCCGTCGAGCACGAGCGTGACGCGCCCGTGACCCTTGGCCGAGCCGGGGACGAGGACCTCGACGCGCCCCTGTTGGCCGACGCAGCGTGTCGCCTCGATGTTGCCGGAGGACTGGAGGCTGTAGACGGCCTTGAGGAGGAGCGCGAGCATCCAGGTCATGCCGACGCCGCCGGCGACGCCGGCGACGATCGAGCCGGGGATCGAGAACCCCGAGCCGCGGTAGGCGGCGAGCCCGGCCCATCCGAAGCCCATGGCGAAGGCGGCGGCGGCCTGGATGGAGAAGATCTTGAAGCCGTCGGAGGGATCGCCGTGCGCCTCGAAGCCGCCGGCGGAGGAATCGTCACCGAAGTCCAGGTGAGCGCCGCCGACCATCATGAGGACGAGGCGGAGCAGGAAGATGAGGGTGCCCAGCAGGGCCGGGAAGCCGAACCAAGCCGCGGGGCCATCGAAGAACACGTCGAGCACGGGAGAACCTCCCCCGCCGGAGCCGACGTGTTCCTGGTCGGGTCACCGAGCGGTCCCACACGCCCGCATTGCTCGGAAAGCGGACGGGCGGGTTTCATGAATGCAACCCCCACCCTTGGACTGCGTGCCGCGCGGGGCCTTGCGGTTCCGCGCCGGCGGCGAACAGGGCACGCCGAGACGGGTCTGCCGAGCGCAGACGTGAGATGATATGAGGCGCGGCGGGCGGGGCCCATGCGGGAACTGTTGTCCTAACGCGGCAACAAGGAGTTCCCTGCAACGCGGGGAACGCAAACCGGACGGGTTGGGCGGGAGTGCGCGCGGCCTCAGTCGGCGAGGCGTTCGAGTTCGTGTTCGACGGCGTGGGCGACGGCGGCGACGGTGGCGTCGCCGAAATCCAGGCGGATTCCGGCCGCGGCGAAGAGGTCGGGGAGGGGCTTGCTGCCGCCGAGCCGGAGTGCGTGGATATAGGCGTCGATGACGGGCTTCTCGCCCTCGGTCTTGGCGCGGAGCCAGAGTTGGAGTGCGCCGAGCTGGGCGATGCCGTACTCGATGTAGTAGAAGGGGTGAGAGAAGAGGTGGCCGAGGCGCTGCCAGAGGCAGCGGCGGGCGTCCTCGAAACCGGCCCAACTCACGGCGTGGCCGAAGCGCTGGTCGAGTTCGATCCAGAAGTCGTCGCGCTGGGCGCGGGTGTGCGTGGGGCGGCGATAGATCCAGTGCTGGAACGAGTCGATCGTGGCGATCCACGCGAGGATGAAGAGGGAGTCTTCGAGGTGTTCGCGCTGGGCGCGGCGCAGGTCCTCCGGGTTGTGATAGAACCGGGGCGCGCTCACGCTGCCGTTCCCGGCGCCGGCCCCTCCCCAGTGGGCCATGGTCAGGTGCTCCATGGACATGCTGGCGACCTCGGCGAACTCGATGGGGCTCTCGCGGTAGTCGAGGAGCCACTCGGGCCCGGCGAGCATGGAATGGAAGGCGTGGCCCGCCTCGTGGACCATGGTCATCGCGTCGCGGTGGACGCCGGCGCTGTTCATGAAGATGAACGGGCGGCGCGAGCGGTCGCGGACGTACATGTATCCGCCGGGGCGCTTGCCCTTGCGGGAGTCGAGGTCGAGGTTGTCGGTGACGAAGCCGCGCGCGGGGTCGACGGCGTCGCCGGACGGGGCGTCGGGCCCCATGAGGCGCAGGAGCGTGCCGAGGCGTTCGTCGAGCGCGTGCATGACGTTGACGCTCTTCTCGAAGAGCTCGCGCCCGCCGTGGAACGGGGCGAGGCCCGGGCGGCCCTTGGGGTCGACGGCGAGGTCCCACGGCCGGAGCGTGTCGACGGCGAGGGCGCGCCGGCGGCGTTCATCGGCGCGGCGCATGATGGGGACGACGTGGCGCTCGACGGCGTCGGCGAAGACCGAGCAGTCGTGCGGCGTGTAGTCGAAGCGGCGCTTTTCCTTGAAGGCGAACTCGACGTAGGTCGGGCTTCCGGCGTTGCGGGCGGTCTGGTCGCGGAGCGCGATCATCCGGTCGTAGATGTCGTCGAGGGCGGCGCGGTCCTGCAGGCGCCGGCGCGTGGTGAGCGTCCAGGTCTCCTCGCGCACGGCGCGCTCGGGACGCATCTGGTAGACGGCCATCTGCACGAGCGTTCGCTCCTGACCTTCGTACTGCACGGTCTGGGCGCCGACGATCTTCGAGTGTTCCAGCCCGAGTTTGCCGAGCTCGACGGCGATGGGCACGTTCTCGGGGCGGAAGAGATCGACGGCGACTTTCTTGGAGCGGAGCAGGACCCCGAAGCGGTCCTCGGGGAGCGGGATCCTCGCCGCGAGGTCGACGAACTTACGGTCGAGTTCGAAGGAGATTTCTTCGAGGCGCGGCGCAACGTTTTCGAGGTAGGCGGTGTAGGCGTCGCCGATGGCCTTGCTCTCGGTGTCGCAGGTCATGGCGATGTAGAGGTCGGCGCGGCTCTGCGAGCACGCGGCCTCGAGTTCCGAACGGTCCAGGAGCCACTGCTCGAAGGCGGGCCGGTCGTCGACCCGACGCCCGGCGAGTTCGCGGAAGAAAGGCTCGACTACGTCCCAGCGGGTTGCATCGAGGGACGGCGGGATGCAGGTCTGGACCTTCGGGATCTCGATCGGCGGGAGCGTGGTGGTCATGAGCGACTTTATGCGGCGGGGGAGCGGGCGCGGACGGAAAGAAAACAGGCCGGCGCGGGGCCGGCCTGTGGGCGGGGATGCGGGGGTTTCCGCGGGGCTCAGCAGGCGAGCTTGCGGAGTTCTTCGTCGCGCTGGCGGAACCAGTCCTCGTCGACGCCGCGCATGAGGCCGAAGTTGGGGTTCACGTTCGTGAGACGGCGCATCTCGCTGAGGTAGCGCCGGGCGATGGCGATCTGCGAGCCGCGGGCCTTGCAGTCCTGGATCTGGGCCGCGAGGTTGTAGGCGATGGCGAACTTCTCGTAGGCGTTCTGGAAGGTCTTCTCGCTCTTGTCGCACTCGCGCATGTTCTGGTCGACGTAGTCCGTGGCGTCCTGGGCCACCCACTCGACCTCGTTGAGACCCATGGCCTTGGCGAGTTCTTCCTTGGTCGCGGCGATGCCGGCGGCGAACTTGTATCGCAGCGCGTCCTTGGCGTTGAACGTCAGGATGGTGTGGGGCTGGTTGACCAGGTACTGGCCCGAGGTGTCCTGGAACCACGTGACCTCACCGGTCACGGGGTCGATGTTGCAGCTCAGGGGCTCCTGGATCTGCATGGAGCGCATGATCTTGGGGTCGCGCTTGCCCAGCGCCGAGGCGTGCTCCATCATGATGAGCATCTCCTCGAGGTCGACGCCCTCGACGTTCTGGAGGTTGCCGTACCAGCCGGTGCACGCGCCCAGGTTGCCCTCGGGGAGGAAGTAGATCTCCTCGATGACGTAGGGGCTCATGGCGGCGGCGGAGATGGCGGACTCGATCCACGCGACGGTGCGGAACTTGGGCTTGTAGACCTTCTCGAAGAGTTCCTGGAACTTGGGGACTTCGAGGCCCAGGCCGCCGCCCGAGTTGACGCGGATGACGACGACGTCGACCTTCGCCTTCTCGAGCTTGGGGACGACGTCGGCGAAGGCCTTGACGGAGATCTCCAGGCCGACGGTGTTGCCGATCTTGTCCTGCCAGCTCGAGGGGGGACCGAAGTTCAGGATGGCGACGCGGGTCGCGCCCGAGTGCGCGGGCTTGCTCTCGCCGGCCTTGGCGTCGCCGGCGACGGCGGGGTCCTTCTTGTCCTTGGCGTCGTCGGCGCTCTTGGGGTCCTTGGCGGCGCCGTCGCGCTCGATCGTCTTGATGTCGCTGGTGGCGACGAGTTTTTCCTGTTCGATCGAGCCGATCTTGATCTTGATGAACAGGAAGCCCTCGCCCTCGCGGGTGATCTTGCCCTCGAGGACGGTGCCGTCCTTGAGCGTGACTTTGTCGGCGGCGAAGGAGGCGGAGGGCGTCGCGAAGACGACGGCCATCGCGATCACCGCGGCGGCAAGAACACTGGAAATTCGTTTCAGCATGGGTCGGGTCACCTTTCAGGATCGGGGCGTGCGTCGGGGCCTTGGTGGTACGCACACGCCGTACGCTGGGATCATCGGATTCATCGGCCGGTTGTACCGGCCCACTGGCGGCGCGGGTTCCGGGAATCGCTCCGGGCGCCCGCGGGTTGGGAACGGTGTTCGTCCGGTCTCTGTGGGCTCTATCGCCGCGCCGGCCCGAAGCCCATAACCGTCGGGCTCGGGGCTCAGCAGGCGAGTTTGCGCAGTTCCTCCTCGCGCTCCTCGAACCACTGCTTGTTCAGGCCGGGAGCGAGATTGGGGCTGGCCTGCAGCAGCCGCCGCAGTTCGCTGAGGTAGCGCCGGGCGATGGCGATCTGCGTGCCGCGCTGCTTGCAGTCCTGCAACTGGCTCGCGAGATTGAAGGCGGTGTCGTACTTCTCGGCGACGATCTGGATGTTCTTCTCGGCCTTGGTGGCGTCGCGCATCGCCTGGTCGATGTAGTCCGTGGCGTCCTGGGCCACCCACTCGACCTCGTTCAGGCCCATGGCCTTGGCGAGTTCTTCCTTGGTCGCGGCGATGGCCCTGGCGAACTTGTACTTCACGGCGTCCTGGGCGTTGAGCGTCAGGATCGTGTGGGGCTGGTTGACGAGGTAGTGGCCGGAGGTGTCCTGGAACCAGGTGACCTCGCCGGTGACCTCGTCGATGTTGCAACTCAGGGGCTCCTGGATCTGCATGGAGCGCATGATCTTGGAGTCGCGCTTGCCCATGGCCGAGCCTTCTTCCATCTCGATGAGCAGTTGCTCCTCGCCGACGCCCGTGACGCTGTGCAGGTCGCCGGACCAGCCGGTGCAGGCGCCGAGGTTGCCCTCGGGGAGGAAGTAGAACTCCTCGATGACGTAAGGGCTCATGGCGGCGGCGGAGATGGCGGACTCGACCCAGGCCACGGTGCGGAACCGGGGCTTGTACATGTTCTCGAAGACCCTGTGGAACCTGGGGATCTCCGCGAGCGCCCCGCCGCCCGAGTTGATACGGATGACGACGACGTCGACCTTCGCCTTCTCGAGCATGGGGATCGCCTCGGCGAAGGACTTGGCGAGGATCTGCTTGCCGACGGTGTCCAAGACTTTGTCCTGCCAGCTCGAGGGGGGACCGAAGTTCAGGATGGCGACGCGGGTCGCGC
>CALMQD010000443.1 GCA_937871415.1 uncultured Phycisphaerales bacterium
CCTCCGCCGCGTCGCCGAGCGTGGCAAGGCGCGTCCGCTTGACGATCGAGATGTCTTTCGTGGCGCACTCGAGCATCGGGCCGCCGTCGAAGACGTCGATCTGGTTCTTGTACGCGAATCCGAGTTTCTCGAGCAGCCGGCGCGCCGGGATGGTCTCCGGCCCGACCTCGGCGATCACGCTCCGCGCCTCGGGCGGCAACAGCGTGAGGTAGATCTCCTCGTGCGGGAGCAGGGAGATGATGAACTCCTTCGAGTACTGACAGAAGTTGTCGGCCTCGGGGTACGTCAGGTTGATGAACCGGCGGCCCAGATACTCCCAGAGCGTGTTGTGCCCGTCGGGCGTGAGCGGGCCCATCATCTCGGCGATGATGCGGTCGCTGAACAGCCGCGGGTGCAGCCCGACAAAGTGAAACCGCACGAGCGAGAGGAACCGACCCAACTTGGCCTTGTGCCCGCGGTAACTGGGCTGAAGGATCAGGCCGCCGATCTCGGTCGGTCCGGACTCGTCGAGCACGAGCTTGGCGACCGTGTGCGTCGCTCCCACCTGCAGGCTGGTCGAGAACTTCTCTTTGCGATGGAGCGCGAAACTCACGTTGGGGTGGCCCGGCCCGCCCATCTTCGAGATGATCTGGGATGTGCCCAGCACCCCGCCGCTCTCGGTGTCCTCGAGCGCAAACATGAACAGGTCGGAGCGCGTCACGGCCGAGGCAAGCCCGGATTGGCCGGTGGATGCGGCGCTCTTGGAAGGTGAGTTGGTCGCGGCGTTCTTGCCGGGTTTGCCCTTGGAGGTTCCGGCCTTGCCGACGGCGGGGTCTCCGCGCGTCGCTTTGAGGAAGCACTGGCGCGACCAGGCGATTTTGTCGCCGATGATGTCCTTGTCCGCCGGCAGGTTGATGAAGTGCACCATCTTCGCCAACTTCAGCAGCGTGGGCACGTCTTCGACCTTGGCGCGACGCATCAAGAACATGCAGGCTCCCGTGTCCAGAAGTCCATCGGGTCGATCCGGGCGATTGTAGAAGAACAGACCCCGGACACCGGTGAACCCGGATCGGCCGAAACGTCCGAATCCTCGGTTATCGTGGCGCCGATGCCGCTCGCGACGTTATTTCTCCGCCGCGGCGCTCGCCAAGCCCTTCTCGATGCACGCGAAGACCCGCGGCCAGTCCTCTTCCTTCATGACCGGCAGCGGCGGGAGCATGCGGATGTGGTACGGCCCGTGCCCGCAGTAGAAGGCGATGACACCGGCGTCGAAGAGGTGGCGGCACGCCTTGTTGACCTTGTCCTTGTCGCCCGCGAACGGCGTGAACTTCATCATGCCGCCCGTGCCGCCGACGATGTCGTCGACCTCACCCCACTTGGTGTTCTTGCTGAACCACTCGGGGTGTTTCTGGGCCAGGGCCCGCACGTGCTTGACGAAGTGGGCGTGGTGAGAGGCGAACTTGCCGCCGGGCCCGTAGTACACGCCCGCGTGGGTGGCCAGTTTCTCCAGGACTTTGATGCCGACATTGAACGCCGTCGCGGTGCTGGTAAAGGT
>CALMQD010000444.1 GCA_937871415.1 uncultured Phycisphaerales bacterium
CGCTTTCTTCGCACACGGCTGCGGAGCATGCTGAGGTCGTTCTTTGGCGAACGCTCTTTCGCTCGCATGCAAAAGCTGCGGGCCGGGCATACACTCTTTCCCTACACGACGCTCTTCCGTCGGAAGAGCGTCGTGTAGGGAAAGAGTGTACGCTCTTCCGATCTGTCGGCGAGGCGAGCCTCGAGCATGTCCACGTTCCGGACGGGGCGAACGGCAACGCCGCACGCGTCGGCCGTCGCCCGGATTTTGGTGGCCCACAAGAGATCAGCCGCGTGCACGAGTATCATCGAAGTCCCCGGAGTCTGGGAAAAACAGACCGTAGTCCGGGGAGAAGGGCGAGCCCAGCCCGGCCGCCGTTCTCCGCATGTCCAAGGGCCGTGACCGCGGCCATCCGCGGGCACAAGAGGAACACGGATCATGGCGTCCACAGCAGCAGTCGCGAGCAAGAACGGTGTTCGTCGGGAGCTCTTCAAGAGCCCCGTCTTCGATGAGGTGGGGCTGCCCCGTGACCCCGACAACCTCTACCTCCAGACTGTCGACACGATGCTGACGGCCGCGGAGATGATGGAACTCCCGCACGAGATCCAGCTCATCCTCGCGCAGCCCAAGAACGAGATCATGGTCCACTTCCCGGTCCGCATGGACAACGGGGAGTTCAAGCTCTTCAAGGGCTACCGCGTTCAGCACAACAACGCGATCGGCCCGTACAAGGGCGGGCTGCGCTTCCACCCGGACGTGCACCTGGACGACGTCAAGAGCCTCGCGTTCCTGATGACGATGAAGACCTCGCTTGTGCGCGTGCCCTTCGGCGGCGGCAAGGGCGGCATCAAGGTCGACCCCCGCAAGCACTCGATGAGCGAGATGGAGCGCATCGTCCGCCGCTTCACCACCGCCATCGCGCACCAGATCGGGCCGGACTATGACATCCCCGCGCCCGATGTCGGCTCCAACGCCCAGCACATGGCCTGGATCGCCGACACCTTCACGTTCCTTTCCGAGATGGGCGGGCACCAGCCCGAGGCCGTCATCACCGGCAAGCCGGTGGAGTACGGCGGCTCGCTGGGGCGTGAGAAAGCCACCGGCCAGGGCCTGGTCGACGTACTCGTCGAACTCGCGCCGGCGCTGGGCATGAACATCAAGGGCATGACCTTCAGCCTCATCGGCTACGGCAACGTCGGCTCGTGGACGGGGCGCATCCTGGCCAAGATGGGCGCCAAGCTCGTCGCCGTCATGGACCACACCGGTTCGATCCGCTCCGATCGCGGGCTCGACGCCGAGGCCCTCGCGGCCCACGTCGCCAAGAACGGCGGCGTCGCTCACTTCGGCGGCAGCGAGAAGATCACGACCGAGGACTTCTACAAGACCAAGGTCGACGCGTTCATCCCCGCCGCTCTCGAGCAGATGGTCAAGGAGCAGGAGGCCAAGTGGATCAACGCCCGGGTGCTTGTCGAGGGCGCCAACGCCCCGACCACCCCGGCCGGCGACCGCGTCCTCAACGAACGCGGCATCGAGGTCATCCCCGCCATCCTCGCGAACTCGGGCGGCGTGACCGTCTCGTATTTCGAGTGGGTGCAGAACAAGTCGTGCGTCACGTGGGACGCCGAGCAGGTCGACCAGGCCCTCAACCGGCACATGGTCATGGCCGCCCGGCGCACCGCGCTCATGCGTCAGAAGTACAACTGCGACATGCGGACGGCGGCGTACATCGCGGCCCTGGAGAACATCGGCAAGGTGTACCAGGTCCGCGGGATCTTCCCGTAAGCGGCAGGTCGTTCGTGCGATCGAGCAAAGCCCCGGCCTCTCGAGGTCGGGGTTTTTTCGTCGATGAGCCGCGGACGGCTTCGCCGAGCGGAGCAGGGGCGCGAGCGTTACTTCAGGCCATACTCGCGCAGCTTGCGGTACAGCGTGCGCTCGCCGATCCCCAGCAGTTGCGCGGCCTTCTCGCGGTTGCCGCCGGTGAGGCGCAGCGTCTCGCGGATCGCCCGCTTCTCGATCTGCTCCAGCGAGGTGCCCGCGAGCGATCCCGGCGCGCCGCCCGTGTTCCCGCCGCCAGCGCCGGCAAGGGCGTCGTCGTCGGCCGCGTCGGCGCTGCGGATCTCTTCGGGGATGTGGCGCACGTCGAGGCGGACAGCCCCGTCGATACCCGGCCCCTCTCCGAAGGCCATGACGACCATGTTCTGAACGACGTTGAGCAGTTGGCGGACGTTGCCGGGCCACGAGTAACTCGTGAGGCGCATCATGGCGGCGTCGGAGATCTCCGGGATCGGCGCACCCTGACCCTGGGGCGAGAGTTGCTGCGCGAACCGCGCGATGGCGTGGCGCGCAATCCGCGGGATGTCCTCGCGCCGTTCGCGCAGCGCGGGCAGGTGGATGTGCGCGCCGTTGATGCGGAAGAACAGGTCTTCGCGGAAAGTCCCGTCGGCGACGGCTTTCTTGAGGTCCTTGTTCGTGGCGCTCACGAAGCGCACGTCGACCTTGCGCGGGTCGTTGGAGCCCAGGCGCACGATCTCGGCGTTCTCGAGCACGCGCAGGAGCTTGGCCTGCATCGTCATCGGCATGTCGCCGATCTCGTCGAGGAACAGCGTGCCGCCGATGCCCCCGGGCGCGTTGCTGGCGTACTCGAAGACGCCCTCGCGGTCCTTCTCGGCGCCGGTGAAGGCGCCGCGCACGTGACCGAAGAGCGCATCCTCGAGCAGCGTCTCGCTCTGGCCCGCGCAGTTGAAGGCGACGAACCGCCCGCCGCCCTTGACCTTGCCGCGGGGTGAGTTTCGGTGCACCGCCTGCGCGATGAGTTCCTTGCCGGTGCCCGACTCGCCGGTGATGAGCACGGGGATGGTGCTGGGGGCGACGGCCTTGACGGTCGCGAGGATCCGGCGCATCGGCTCGGAACCGGCGATGATCCCCTCGAAGCCGTCGTGCTGCACGAGGTCGCCCGCGCCCGCGTCGCGGGCCTCGTGGCGCAGCAGCACCGTCTCGGCCGCGCGGTTCACCAGTTCGCGGAACACCGGCAGGTCGAGGGGCTTCTCGATGAAGTCGAAGACGCCGAACTTGAACGCGGCGCGGGCCGTGGCGACGTCGCCGTGCGCCGTGACCATGATCGCCTCGGCGCCGGGCTGCAGTTCGCGGACGGCCTGCACCACGCGCAGGCCGGCGTCGGCGCCGTCGCGCGCGACGCCGTTGCGCCCGCCCGAGCCCGGCATGCGCAGGTCGGTGATCACGACGTCGAACGCGCCGTGCCGGAGTTCGTCCAACGCGCGGTCCACCGAATCGACCAGCGTGCAGACGTGCCCGGGCTTGCGCAGGGCCTCGGCCATCACTTCCGCGTGCTCGCCCTCGTCCTCGACGATCAGCACCTGGGCGGCGAGGCGGTTCTGCCCGGGGTTGCCGGGGGTCGGCGCGTTCGATGGAGAAGGTGTCGAAGGTGGCATGGCGGGGGGCATCAAAGGGAGTTTATTCGCTCCTGCCGCCGCGGCGGCGGAGGGCGCACAGGGCGATCGCGATCGCGTCGGCCACGTCGGCCGGCTCCGGACGCCCGGGCAGGCCGAGCTGTGCCCGCACGCCCTCCTGCATCTGGTGCTTGCTGGCGTGCCCGTGCCCGGTGAGGCTCTTCTTGACCTCGGTCGCGCCGAGTTCGATGAGTTCGAGACCCAGCCGCCGCACGCACAGGAGCATCACCCCCCGCGCGTGCCCCATGACGATGGCGGTGGTGGGGTGTGCATAGTGAGCGTACAGGCGTTCGATCGCGACGGCGTCGGGCCGGAGGCGCTCCAGCACCGCCAGCAGATCGGATTCGAGTTCGAGCAGGCGATCGGAGACCGAGGCCGCGCTGATCCGGCGCGGCTTGGCTTCCGCCAGGCCCGCGGCCGACCCCGAACGACGGTGCGAACCGGATGGCGGGTCAGCAGCCTGGGCCGCGGCGACGCGTGTTGTGAGGCGCACAACCCCCGCCTCGACCAGGCGCACGCCGGCGCCATACCCGCTTCGCGCGCGCGACCCGCGGTCGTCCCCGGTCTCGACGCATCCGTAGCCGGTGATCCGCAAGCCCGGATCGAGCCCGAGGACTCTCATCGGCGCCTCCGCTTTGTTGCCGCGCGGGGCGTGGCCGTTCGGCGCGCCGCGGTTTTCGGCTTTGCGGCCGGGCGCACGTGACCGGGCCGGGAAGGACTTCGTTTGACGGAGCGGGTCAGGTCCAGATGTTCGATGCAGTTCACGATCGTCCGCACCAGAATGTCGGTTTCCAGGTTCACCTGGTCGCCGACCCGCAGTTCTGCAAGCGTGGTCTTCTCGAGCGTTGTGGGGATGAGCGCGACTTCGAAATCGCCGCGAGCGGGGTCGACCTCGGCGACCGTCAACGAAACACCGTCGACGCAGATCGAGCCCTTGGGGATGATCAGGCGCAATGCCTGCGGCGCGGCGGGTGCGATCCGCACGCGCCAGTCCCCGGATGTCCGGATCGCGACCACCCGCCCGATCGCGTCGACGTGACCCTGCACGACGTGCCCACCCATGGGCGTCGCCGCGGTCACGGCGGGCTCCAGGTTGACTCGCCGGCCGGGCTTGAAGTGGCTGAGGGTGGTCTTGGCGAGCGTCTCGGGGATGGCGTCGAAGGCCCACAGGCCGCTGGTGGAAGGTCCGACTTCCTCCGCCAGCGTGAGGCAACACCCCGAGACACAGAGAGAGTCTCCCAGTCGCGGATGGTGGCCGAAAGTGAGGGGATCGACCAGCAGGCGGAGTCCGCTGCCTTGCGGCTTGACGAGCCGGACGGTACCGACGGCTTGGACGATCCCGGTAAACATGTTCCGAACAATAGTGCACCACGGGACCGGGCTCGGCTTGACCATTGGGGGCGGGGCTTCGATACTGCCCCGTCCATAATCAGACTGGTCGCGCCCCCCTCCCCCCCGGCGGGTCGGCGCCGGGGCGGGCAGGTCGCGAAGTTCTCCACGAGGTTCAACATGCGTCGTGCGCTCGCCGTCGTTCTGGGCTCGAAGTTGGCGAAAGGACTGGGTCTGGCAACCGCCGCGGGGCTGACGCTCGCGCTCGGCGCGTGCGAGTCGGCGCCCAAGGGCCCGGTGGTGCTTACGCCCGAGGAACGTGCGGCCCAGGTGCCCGCCCAGGCCGAGGCGTGGAACAAACTCGGCTACCGCGTGCAGTGGCGCGGGTTCGCCACGCTTCTCCCCGGAGAAACGGTCGCCAACTTCCAGGCGCTGGACGATGTCCTGGTCACACAGGGCTCCATGTCGGGCGTGACGGTGACCGAGGTGAACTCCGGCCAGCGTCGGTGGTCCGATCAGGTCGGCTCGCCGCTCATCCGCTTCTACACCGCGCAACGCGACGGCAAGCGGCTGATCGTTCCCTCCGAAGCCGAGGTCTATTTCTTCGACATCGAGACCGGATCCCTGGTCGACAAGCAGTCGCTCGCGGAGGTGGCGTCGACCGCGCCCGCACAGGCCGGCGACATCCTGGTCTTCGGCACGACCTCGAACGTCGTCCTGGGTCACAACAAGCGCAACGGTTACCGCGCATGGGGCGTGCTCATGAACGCGCCGACCGAGACCGCGCCGGTCATGCTGGCCGACACGGGTGTGGTGGGCATGGTTTCACGCCGCGGCGACATCGCTTTCGCCAACGCCGCCACGGGGACAAGCGTCGGGCGGGCCCAGATCTTCGACGGCACGACGGTTCCGGTCGCTTCGTCGGAGAGCGCGATGTTCATCGCCTCGCGCGACTTCTCCCTGTACGGCTATTCGAACGAGGGCACGCAGCTCTGGCGGATCCGCACCGAGGCGGAACTGCGCTGGGCGCCCACGTACCACGACAAGCGCGTGTACTGCGACCTGGGCGGTGACGGCCTGACCTGTGTTGACGCCGCGACGGGCAAGATCGTCTGGAACAACGCCGGCGTCGCCGGGCGCGTCATCGCGGTCAGCAAGGGCCGCCTGCTGACGTTCGACGGCTCGTCGGCGGCGCTGGTGGACCCGAAGGACGGCTCGGTGGTTCAGCGCGTCCTGCTCGACGAGGTCCGATTCCTGGTGCCCGACAAGTTCGTCGACGGCACGCTGTACGCCGTCTCCTCCAACGGCGTCATCTCGAAGCTCACACTCCGCCCGTAAGCCCGGCGTCCTTCAACCATGCCCGATCTCGTCCGAATCCAGCGTGCGATCCTCTCCGTCTCCGACAAGTCGGACCTGGTCCCGTTCGCCAAGGCGCTCGAGGCCCGCGGCGTGGAGATCATCTCCACCGGCGGGACGGCCAAGGCGCTCCTCGCCGCCGGTGTCAAGGTCACGCCGGTCGAGAAGATCACCAACTTCCCCGAGGGGCTCGACGGTCGGGTCAAGACGCTCCACCCGGCGGTGCACGGCGGGCTGCTGGCGGTGCGAGACAACCCCGAGCACCAGGCGTTCCTCAAGGCCCATCAGATCAGGCCGATCGACCTGGTCTGCATCAATCTCTACCCGTTCCAGAAGACCGTGAGCGATCCGAACGTCCGGCTCGACGAGGCGATCGAGAACATCGACGTCGGCGGGCCGGCGATGCTGCGGGCCGCGGCCAAGAACTTCGACTACGTCACGGTCGTGACCTCGCCCAACGACTACGACCGCGTCATCAACGAGCTTTCGACACAGGACAACTGCACCTCGTGGCGATTGCGAGCCGAGCTGGCCGCGGCGACCTTCGCGCGCACCGCCGAGTACGACGCGGCGATCGCGTCGTTCCTTTCGCGCCGGTCTCCCGCGGCGTTTCCGCAGGTGCTCAACCTGCGTTACACGCTGGTGGACGTGCTGCGGTACGGCGAAAATCCGCACCAGGAGGCGGCGCTGTACCGCGACCCCGCGTCCACCGGCCAGACGGTCGTCAACGCCCGCCAGCTGCACGGCAAGCAACTCAGTTACAACAACATCCTCGACGCGGCCGCCGCGCTCGAGGCCGTCAAGGACCTCGACCGGCTGACGCGCCCGCTGCCCGCGTCCGGCGACGGTTCCGCGGCCGACGTCGGTTTGCACCAACTGATCCCGCCCCTGGGCGCGGTGGTCGTCAAGCACACCAACCCGTGCGGGGGCGCACTGGCGGGCGACGGCCCGACCGCGGTCGGCATGGCGGTCGCGGGGGACCCGGTCGCCGCGTACGGCGGCATCCTGAGCCTGAACTTCCGCGTGGACGGCGTGACGGCGCGGGTGATCGCCGATCCGGCGCACTTCTTCGAGGTCATCGTTGCGCCGTCGTTCGACGAGGCGGCGCTGGAGGTGCTGAAGGAGCGATGGGCCAACGTCCGGCTGCTGGAAGTCGGCAACGGGTCGCCCTCCGCGGCACGCAAGCTCGATTACCGCTCCGTGCCCGGCGGCATGCTGGTGCAGGACCGCAACATCCGGCGCGTCGATCCGAGATTGTGGCAGCACGTCGCAGGGCCCAAGCCGTCGGCGGACCAGATCCTCGCGGCCAGCACGCTCGAGTCCCTCGGGCGGTTTGTTTCCTCGAACGCGATCGTGGTGGGGGGGATCGACCGGAGTGCCGCCGGGGGCAAGGTCGTGCGTCTCTTCGGCGTGGGGTCGGGACAGGTCGATCGTGTCTCGGCGTGCCGGCTGGCGGTGGCCAAGGCCGGCGCGAAGGCGCGCGGCGCTGTCGCAGTCGGCGACGCCTTCTTCCCCTTCCCCGACGGTCCCGGCGTGCTCATCGATGCCGGCATCTCGATGATTGTGCACCCCGGCGGTTCGAAGCGTGATGCAGAGACGGTGGATCTCTGCAACCAGCGCGGCGTCACCTGCATGCTCTCGGGCGCGCGGCACTTCCGGCACTAAGACCCGAGCGCCGCGACGATGAGACGCCCGGGCTTGGGCGAGGTCCGACGGTCCCCGGGGGCGACGGGGCGCGCGCCCGGCTCGGCTACACTTTGCGCTCATGGCCTCCGACACAACCCTCCCGAGCCCGGTTTTATCCTCCGGCGACGCGACGGCGCTCCGTTCTTGCTGCCAGGGAACAGGGACCGGCGGGATTGAACTGTCGTTTGTCGCGCCCGCGCACAACGAGCAGGACAATGTCCGCGCCCTGGTCGAAGAGGTCGGCAGGGCGGGAGAGGCCAGCGGCGTGCCCTTCGAGTTCGTGATCGTCGACGACGGTTCGACCGACCAAACGCGGGCCCGGATCACCGAACTGATGGGGACGCGACCCTGGCTGCGGTGCGTTGCGATGCTCAGGACGCCGCCGGGCAAGGGCAACGGCCAGTCCGCGGCGTTCCATGCCGGCTTCCGCGCCACGCGCGGGCGGCTGGTCGCGACGCTCGACGCCGACCTGCAGAACGACCCCGGCGAGGTTCCCAAGATGGTGGCGCTCATGTCCGCCCAGAACGCCGACATGGTGCAGGGCGACCGTTCGCACGCCCGCAAGGACAACGCGGTGCGGCGCATCGGATCGATCGTCGGGCGCAAGTTCCGGCTCTGGCTCCTGGGCGACACGATCCGCGACACCGGCTGCTCGCTGCGCGTGATGAAGCGGGAGATCGCCGTCGCGCTGCCGCTGGAGTTGAGGGGCATGCACCGGTTCATCCCCGCGACCGCGCGGCACCTGGGTTACAAGGTC
>CALMQD010000445.1 GCA_937871415.1 uncultured Phycisphaerales bacterium
CACCAGCGCGAACACCACCCACATCAAGACCACCGACGCGACGAAGTAGGGGTACACGCACAGCACGACCCCCGCGCCCAGCGCGCGGAGGTTCTGCTCGCGCTTCCCGTACATGAACAGCACCATCCCCACCAGCCCGATCACCAGCCCCGAGATCAGCGTCCACGGGTTGCCAAGGTCCATGTTCAGGCCCCTCTGTTTCGGCTCCGGCTTTGCCTCACGCCCGCGCTATCGGTCCGCGGCGCGTGTGGAAGCACCGCGCTGACCGCGCCGCGCTCCCGGGCACAAGCAACCTTGCCGCCGGCGCACGCTCGCCTCTCCGCCGCGTCACTCCGCCCCCCGCGCGATCCACTCTTCTCGGACCGGGACGCTCCTCGCTTGCCGTTGTTGCTTCCCTCGCGCTACGGCAAAAACCCCACACGCAAACCCCCGCACGCCGATCCCGAGTCCCGGGTCCCGCACCCCTGGCCCGCCACCAGCGCGCAAAAGCAGAACCGGCCGCACTCCGCGGCCGGTCCGGTTCGAGACCTTTTACAACCCCATCCGCGATCAGCGTCGCTTCCGCCGCGCCGCCAACGCGCCCAGCGCCATCAGTCCCGCCGCGCCAGGCGCCGGCACGTTCGACTCACCCGGCACATTGCCCTCTTCCAGCGCCGTGCCGTATTGAAAGCGCACGTTCCCGATCTTCGCCGCCGGGTCGAACCCCATCGGCAGTCCGCCCAGCGTGATGACCACCGCGTTCTGGATCACCGCCTCCCCGCCCGTCACCGTCCCGTTCCCCGTCATCAGGTTGTCACCAGCCGACGTGATCCCGTACTGCGGCCCGTCCGGGCTCGAAGGCCCCGACAGGTTGTTTCCCGGGAACAGGTCCGGCGGCCCGAACAGGCCCAGGCCGGAACTGCTCACGCCGTACTTCGCCCCGTTCGGCGCGCCCACCAGCCCCGACGCATAGCCGAACTCGCCGCCCACCACCCCGCCCGCATCCGTCGTGCCAAACAGCACGCTCGACCCCGGCGCCAGCACCACGCTCATCCGGCTCAGCGTCAGCGGCCCGCCGGCGATGTCGAAGAACACGCCCGTCAGCCAATCCCCCTGCGCCATCACGTCCGCGAGCGACGTGTTCGTCAGCGTGATCCGAAGATCCCCGCCCACGTTCTCGAACAGAGCGCTCGCCGCGCGGTTCCCCGCCGCGCCGGCGAACTCCACGCTCGCCGCAGACGCCGCGCCCGACGCGATGCACAACACCGCCGCGCTCAGCGCGGCACGCCCGAACAAATTGGTCGTCATGTCTCTCTTCCTCACCACCCCGCCCTGGCCCGCGACCCGCCCACGCAGGGTTCGCAAGTACCTCTCGGGACCGGAGTTAGTCGGATTATGCCACCATCTTCCCCCGCCGCCTCGCTCAGGCCCGAATCCCCCGCTGAAAAGCCCCTGATTTCCGATCTATTCCCCCCGCACGCCCTCCCGCAACGCTTCCTATCGGACCCCGCTTCACCCTATCCTCATGCTCTCTTCCGCCGGGCCATTGCGTTCGCGCCCGCGGCCACTCTCACCGCCCACGCTCTCGGAGCCACGCCCCATGTCCACCCCGTCCGCCATCTCGATGAAGTCCGGCAAGCTCTCTGTCCCCGCTCACCCCATCATCCCCTTCATCGAGGGCGACGGCACCGGCCCCGACATCTGGCGCGCCTCCGTCCGCGTCATCGACGCCGCCGTCGCCAAGGCCTCGGGCGGCAAGTGCCAGATCCACTGGCACGAAGTCCTCGCCGGCGAAAAGGCCTTCAACAAGACCGGCAACTGGCTCCCCGATCAGACCATCGAGGACTTCAAGAAGTACCTCGTCGGCATCAAGGGCCCGCTCACCACGCCCGTCGGCGGCGGCATCCGCTCGCTCAACGTCGCCCTCCGCCAACTCCTCGACCTCTACGTCTGCCTCCGCCCGGTGCGCTGGTTCAAGGGCGTCCCCTCCCCCGTGAAGCGTCCCCAGGACTGCGACATGGTGATCTTCCGTGAAAACACGGAAGACATCTACGCCGGCATCGACTTCGCCGCCGGCAGCCCCGAGGCCAAGGTCATCCTCGACGCCCTCGCCGAGAAACTCCCCAAGGACTTCGCCAAGATCCGCTTCGGAACGCGCGAGAAGGCCCTCGACTACTTCGCCGCGGCCATGGGCGGCATGGACAAGGTCAAGGACATGCCCCTCCCCGTCATGGTCGGCGTCGGCATCAAGCCCGTGAGCAAGTACGGCTCGCAGCGCCTCGTCTGGGCCGCCATCGAATACGCCCTCGAGCAGAAGCGCAAGAGCGTCACGCTCGTCCACAAGGGCAACATCATGAAGTTCACCGAGGGCGCCTTCAAGGACTGGGG
>CALMQD010000446.1 GCA_937871415.1 uncultured Phycisphaerales bacterium
TGGCAGGCCGCGGGCCCGGCGGGTGGGGATCTCGCCCTCGAGCCCACCCCGCAGCGCCCGGGCGACATTCTCCGCGGCGTTGGCGCCCGGGGCGCCGGCGTGCAATCGATCGAGGATCCGGCGGTGCTCGGCGTCGGGCGACGCGGCCAGCACCTGGCTCACGATGAGTTCGAGATCCTCCGAGGCACGGGGACCCGCGCCGGACCACACCCATCGCGCCCCGGGCCAGAGTTCCGCGTTTTCCCACGGGAAGATCACGCCGACGGGGAGCCCGGCGAGCATGGCCTCGACGATCAACGTCGATGGCGAGGTGAGCACGCCGGCGCAGTTGTTCAGGCACTCGCCCAACGGTCGCGGGTCGTTCTGCACGCCGAGACGCTCGCTCAGGCCGTCGGTCAGCCGCCAGCAGAGGCCTTCGGCGCCGAGGCGCGCCGTGAGTGTGTCGCGGAGCGTGCCGAGCACGCGCACGAGCAACTCGTACTCGGCGTCCGAGAAGGCCGGGCGTTTGGCGGTGGCGATCATCACACGCCCGGCACGCGTGGGACCGGTTGAACCGAGCGCGGTGGTCGAAACGCGCGGGGCTGTCGCGCAGGCGTCAAGGCGCGGCAGGCCGGTGGCGACCGCCTGGTTGCCCCAGGACTTCAGACGCTCGGCATCGTCCGGCCCGGCGGCCAGCACCACATCGGCCGGCGCGGGCCGGAGAAAGTCCGGCTCGGCCCAGGGATTCTGGAACGTGTTGCGGAACTCCAGGATGCCGTCCATCAGGAGCGCCGTCGCCGCGCCGGCCTCGCGTGCAGCGCGGAGGGCGTAGAGCGACAGCGAGCCCTGGGTGTCCTTGACGACGACCACGCGCTGGGGGCGCGTCCCGCGCGGCTCGGCGCGGAGCATGGTGGCCAGCCGGTTCGCCGCGTGCTGATTGACACGCTGCGCGTGGACGCCGAGCGAAGCGAGCGCTTCGACCACCCCCGGGAAATGGTCGGCGTCGTTGGAGTGCTGGACCAGCAGCACGCGGGGAGGGCCCGGGGTGCGAGCCGGCGCGAGCGCTTCGGCGCCGGGGTGGCTCCCGGCGCTCGGGCGCGAACCGACACCGTTCGCCGAGGGCGTGGCGTGCTCCGTCATGAACTGTGCATCGTCCAGCCCCGGTCTGGGGGACGAGAAAGTGGGAGGGAGCAGGGCCCGGCGTCGGGTGGTGCGGTGGCCGCCCCGGCGAGCGGATCAAAATCTCTCCGCCCGGACAAGTACCGACCGACAACCAATGCATGGCGCGATTGTCGACGCCCTTACCCCCGGCTGTGACCGCGCTTCCGCGGAGCGAACCGGCGCGTCGCGCGCCCGCGCCGCCGGCGCTGTCACCGGTGGTCATCTCGCTTCCCAACGGCCTGGATCTGGGCGGGGTGACGACGTGGAGCGTGCGTCTGGCCAACGGGCTGGCGCAGCGCGGGCACAGCGTGACGCTGGTGGTCCACCCGATCGGCGCGGGGGGCACGCCGGCGCGGGTCATGCTCGACCCCCAGGTGCAGCGGATCGACGTGCCGGCAAGTCTGCCGTCGATGCACCAACTGGCGGGGGATCTCTCGCCGCTGCTGCGTTTCTACCGCGACCTCGTGGAGCGTCTGGCGCTGATTTCCCGCGCAGGGCCGGTGGCGTACCTGCCGAACATCCTGGGGGACTCGTACGCGATCGGGGCCGCGCTGTGCGTGACACACCCGGAACTGCTCCGGATCGTGGCGTGGCAGCACACGGACTCGGACTACGACACGGCGCTGCTGACGCGGTACGAGCCGGTCATCGCCCGGTTTGTGGCGATCGACGACCGGTACGTCGAAGCGCTGCGCCGGCGGTTCCCGCACCGGCGCGACGACGTTGTCACCGTGCCGCACGGCGTGGCGGCGCCGTCGAGCATGCCCCCGGCGCGCCCGCCGCTGTTCGTTGCGGGTTCTCGCCCGGGCGAGCGCGAGCAGGTGCGGCCTCTGCGACTCTTGTACACCGGGCGTATCGAGCACCAGCAGAAGCGCATCCTGGCGCTGGTGAGCATGAGCGAAGCGCTGCGCGAACGCGGCGTCACGCACGAACTGACGATCATCGGCGACGGCTCGGCGCGGGAGGACCTGGACGCGCGCATCGCCGAGTCGCTCGCGCGCGACAACCCGGGCTCGCCCGGCGCGGCGCGCTCGCTGCGCCGCCTGCCGCCCATGAGCCCCGACGATCTGACGCCGCACTACCAGCGCGCCGACGCGTTCGTGCTGGCGTCGCGGTACGAGGGTCTGTGTATCTCGCGCATCGAGGCCGCGGCCCAGGGTTGTGTGCCGATCCTGACGCGTCGCAACTCGGGCGCGACTTCGGGGCTCAAGGACGGTGAGTCGGCGGTGTTTGTCGACGCCGCGTCCGAGATGGATGAGGCCGGCGCCGGGAGCGCGATGGCGGAAGCCGTCGAGAGGTTCCTGTCTCTCGACCGCGACGCGCTGGCCGCGGCCGCGTGGCGTTCGACGCGCGATCACTTCTCCATCCACCGCCACCTCGACGCGTTCGAGCGGGTGGTGGCGGAGGCGGGGGCAAGCCCGGCGCGTTTCTGGCGCGGCGACCGGGCCCCGGCGTTCAGCACGTCCGGCGAGCCGGGGGACGGCGGGGGTTTCATCGGCGCCGAGGGGAGCGGCTCCCTCGGGCCTCGGGCCGCGTCAAACCTGAGGGCGCTGCTGGACCAACTGCACGCCGCGGGGCGCCGGGGCGTGGTGCTGCACGGGGCCGGCCGGCACACGCTCGAACTGGCGCCGGTGATCGGGCGCTCGCGGGTCCCTGTGGTGGGCATCACCGACGACGACGCGTCGCGCCACGGCGAAAGCCTGTTCGGATGGTCCATTCTCCCGCCGGGACGTGCGGGGGAGACGGGCGCCAGCGACGTGATCATCTCGTCGTACATTCACGCCGACAGCATCTGGGCCCGGCGCGCGGTGTACGAGACGCAGGGGCTGCGGGTGCACCGGCTCTACCCGGAGTCGGATCAGGCCTGAAACTCCGAACCGTTTGCGCCGCGTCGGGCGCCGGAGGCCTTCCGCGGGCGCGCCCGTGCCGCTTTGGCCGCCGGGCTGCTTCGGGTCGAACGCTTTGTCGGCGCCGAGATGCGCAGTTCGCAGCAATCGCCGAACCGCGCGCAGATCTCGTGGGGCGGGCAGGCCACGCCGCGGGCCTTGCAGGCGCGCCGGCCGTGGAAGATGAGTAGGTGCGAGAGTTGGCCCCAGTGCTCGCGCGGAAAGAGCGCCATGAGCCGCCTCTCGATCGCGCCGACCGTGTCCTCCGGCCGGCAGAGCCCGAAACGGACGGAGAGGCGCTGCACGTGCGTGTCGACGACCACCCCCTCGTGCGTGTGGAACGCGTTACTCAGGACGACGTTGGCGGTCTTCCTGGCCACACCCCGCAACGTGAGCAGTTCGTCGATGGTCCGGGGCACGCGGCCCCCGAAGTTCTCGACCACGGATCTCATCGACTCGTGCACCGCCCGCGCCTTGCTGCGGAACAGGCCGATGGTCCGGATGAAGGGCTCGATCTCCTGCGGCGTCGCGCGGGCATAGTCGGCGGGCGTGGGGAAGCGCCGGAAGAGCGCGGGCGTGGCCTTGTTCACGCTCACGTCGGTCGCCTGCGCGCTCAGGATCGTCGCGATGAGCAGCTCGTGCGGACTCGAGAACTCCAGTTCGCAGTGTGCATCCGGGTACGCCTTCGCGAGCGCTTCGAACAGGGCGCTTGCCCTGGCGCGCTCCGCGGGCGCGGGCTCGCTCGGGGTCGCGCCGCGGGGGCGACGCGCGGGCTTTGTGCCCGGGCGGGGGCGATTCACGGGCGGGCCTTCCGGCGCAGCAGCGCGGGCTCCGGATAAGCCGCGCGCGGGCCCGGGGTCGAACCCTCGCGACCCTGGAACATGTCGGCGCGGTCGTCGCCGGCGTCCCCGGCGCTCTTGGCCAGCGACCACGCCCCGGTCGTGAGCGAAGCCAGCACCGCTACGACCGTGAGCCCGACGAGTTTCTCGGAGGTGGGGTGGAGCTTGGCGGCCTCGGCCTGCCAGTGCTGGGCGACTTCGGTCTTTCCGGCGGCCGCGGCGTCCCAGTACTTCCTGAAACGCGCGTTGAGCGAGGGAACCACGATGAGCATCATGCCCATGAGCGAGGCCATGGCGACCGACAGCCCCAGGCCCCGGACCCACGTCGAGCGGCGACGCGGGTTGGCGGCCCGGATCACCACCAGCCCCGCGAACGAGAGGCCCGCGAGCAGCGCCGCGACGAACTGGATGATGTCGGTGATGAGGAAGACGCCGTTGCCGACCTGCCCGGCGGCCAGGCGCCAGTGCTCGCCGCCGTATTGGGCGTAGGCGTCCAGCCGCGGCGAGAGTTTCTCCATGGTCATGAAGACGCGTACGACGCAGACGGGCGCGACGACGACTGTGCCGAGCCAGATCGCCAGCGCGAGGAGGTTCACGGTCTCAAGAAACGCACGCCACGACTTCATGGTGCGCGATCGTAGCGACGGCGCGCCCGACCGGGCGTTTGACCGCGGATCGCGGCGGCTTCAGACTCGCGCCCGAGCGCCGGGCGTCCTCACCACCACGCCGCTGAGCGTGGTCGCCATGCGCTCGACCTCGTTGCGGAGTTCGGGCACGGCGGTGTTCTCCCAGAGTTTGCCCTTGCGCAGGGGGCCGACGAGGTAGAGCCCCGGCTGGGCCTGCCCGCGCGCGTCGATGACGCACCCGGAGTCGTCGGAGTCGAGGCCGAGCCCCAGTTCGTCGGGCCGGATGAGCCCGGACCAGCGCAGGTGCTGGACGAGCGGGTCCTGCACGCGCGTGAGGTCGGTGTCGGGCCCGGTGCAGTTGATGACCTTGGCGCAGCGGATCTCTCGGGCGGCGCCGGTCGCGCGTTCGCGGACCGTCACGACCGCGCAGGCCTCAGCGCCGACGCGCTCCTCGCGCATCGACACGATCCGCCCCGCGAGCACACGCAGGGCGCCCGAGCCGGTCATGGCGTCGACGACGGCGGCGGTCTCCGGCGAGGCGCGGTGCCTGTGGGTCTCCCAGAACGGTCGGACGTGGCGCAGGAATCGCGCGCGCTCGCGGGGGCTGAGGCGGGCCCACATCGCGGGCGTGTCGTGCCGGATGGACGTGACGACCTCGCGCCAGTCGATGCCCTGGTCGGCGCCGAGTTCCACCTCGCGCCTCAGGCCCCGGAGATAACCCAGCGCCGTCGCGGGCCACGAGTCGAGGGTCCGGGGCCTCGGGTAAGGACGCGGGGGCGTGCTGGAGACGCGGTGGGCCTGTGCGAGCAGGCCGCGCCGGGAGATCGCCCAGACCGTGCCCCTGTGCCCGCGTCCGTGCAGGCTCAGCGCCAGGTCGAACATCGTCAGACCGGTGCCCACGAGCAGCACGTCGCGGTCGGGTGCGACGTCGAGCGCCTCGGCGGACCAGGCGTTACGGGCAAAGAGCGGGCCGGCCTCGAACGCCCTGGTCGCGTCGTCGTTCCCCAGCGGCGGGGGAGCAAAGTGCCCGATCGCCAGCAGCACGCTCGAGACCTCGTGGCTCGCGCCGGCGCGTGTCACCACGCGCCATCGCTCCGCAGCGCCCGGCTCGACCCGCACGACCTCGTCGCGGACGCGATCGACGGACGTAGCGACCTGGGCGCTCGATGCGGCGGCGAGCGTGTCGCGGAAGAGCGTCGCGATGTACTCGCCGTAGGTCTTTCGCGGGATGAACGAGCCGCCGGAAACGCGCGGATCGCGCGTGCGGAGCCAGCGCAGGAAGTTGTCGGGGTCGTCCTCGAAGGCGCTCATGCGTCCGGCGGGGACGTTGAGCAGGTGGCGCGGGTCGTCGGTGCCGTAGGCGACCCCGCCCGCGATCCGGTTGGAGCGTTCGAAGAGCAGAACGTGATCGACGGACGTCTGGCCCCGTAGAGCACGGCGCAGCAGGTGCACGCCGACCATCGTGCCGCTGAAACCCCCGCCGATGATCGCCACTGAGCGCATGGCCGCCCTCCGGTGCGCCGCGGCCCCGAAGCACCGTGGGTGCGTCGCGCCCGGGACCTGAAAAACAAAGCCCCCGCCCGGGAACTCTACCCGGTTCAGGGGCTCTGGAGAATGATCGGCCAATCGGGGCGGCCGGGGCCAAAACTCGGCACCCGCCCGGGGCTCGGTGCGGGATTACTTGAACTTGGGCCGGGATTCCTTGGATGACGCGTCCGCGGGAGCGCCGTCCTTGTTCTCGGCGCCGGACTTGGGCATCACGGCCTCCTTGGGCTTGATGCTCATGGTCGCTTCCATCGCGACCTTCTGGCCCATCTGCATCTCCTGGGCGCCCTTCATGGAGAGTTTGGTTTCGGCGTTCATCTTCACCGTCGCGCTGGTCGGCGCCGGGCGCTTGAGGTCGAGGTCCCATGTCCCGCTCATGGTGCCGTTGTGAGAATCGACCCAGAGCTCCATCGTCGAGGCCTGGGCGCCCATGTCGATCTGCTGCTTCTCGGCGTTCTGCGTGCCTTCGAAGGAGAGGGACACCTTGTCGCCGTCGATCGACTTGACCGTGTAGGTCTCGGTCTGGGTCATCACCATGCCGCCGCTCTTCATCTTGCGATGCACCTTCCACTTGCCGCCCACGCCCACGGCCTTGTCCGGCAGGCACGGGGTCATGTTGCGGGAGAGTTCCTCGCCGGCGCTCTCGGTCATGGACGCGGCGTCCGCGGGGAGCTTGGCCGGGGACTCGTAGGTGACCTTGACGACCTCGCCGCTGGGCAGCGCCGAGGACTTGATCTTCATCCCGAGCACTTCGCTCATGGTCGCCTTGATCATCTCGGCCATCTGCGGATCGCTGCCCGCTTCGACCTCGCCCATGTCGATCTTGACGAACTCCGAGGTCCACTCGGCACCCTTGTCGTCGACGCGGTCGATCTTCGTGACCATGCCGAAGGTCGTCGGCGGGACGGTGAACTCCTGTTCGCCCATCGGGCTCGACATCGACTGCTTGCTCTTCTGGACCATCTCGTAGCCGAACTCGTCGCCGACGGTGGGGGCGAAGCGCAGCACCTTCCGCGGCTCGGCGCCGGCGTCGAGCAGCTCGACGGTCGTCTTCGGCAACTGCTCGGCGGGGGCCGCGGCCTTGCTCTCGGGGGCCGTCGCGGGCGTCGCGGCGGGGGTGGTCTTGGGATCATCCGCCATGGCCGCGGCGCCGATCATCGTCGAGAGGCCGGCCAGGAACAGACTGGATGCGGTTCGAATCTTCATGTGGTCCTCTGGGTGGCCGGGCTTGGCGCCCGGCGGAAGGTGGGTCGAGTCGTGCGGAAGCGCCGAGCGCTCGGCGTCGTGACTGGGTTGGTCGTTGGGGGTGCGGGGTTTCGGTCGAGGGTGATACCGCCGGCGTCGTCAGGAGCCGCGGCAGAGGTCCTCTTCTCCCAGGAGCCGGAACTCTTTCCGCATGAGGATCTGGCCCGCGAGGGTGGCGTCGTCGACGGCGATGGCCAGCCGGGGCCGGTCGTTGGAAGCGGTCATGAGCGGATAGGCGAAGCGGATATTGAGTTCCGCGCCCAGGAGGTACAGGCAGAGGCGCTCGAGTGTCTGGCCGCGCTGCAGTTCAACGACCAACAGGCCATACTCAGCGAACGGAAACTCGTTGCGCTGGAGGAGACGGCGGGTCTCGGCGGAGTTGCTGGTGATGAGGCGGACGATCGCGCAGTCGCTGGCGTCGTGAACCGAGAGAGCACAGACAGTCACCGAGGCGTTCTCGAAGGTCCGCAGCAGGTCGTGCAGTTGGCCGACCTTGTTGTCGAGAAAGACCGAGAACTGCGTCACGCTCGGCGGCACGTACCCCAGCGTCGTCTCCATCCCTGCGCCCGCCTGCGACATGGCCGAATCTCCCGCCCTGGTTGCGCCGCCCGGGGTCGGTGTGCGTCCGCCATGACGCATCCGGCTTCGGCGGTGCTCGAACAAGGGCCCGCAGAGTCTATCCGACCCGTCGGACGAGCGCCGCGGGCGTCACGGATCCGGGCCGGTTTTTGAGCCGCCGGGGCGGTCCGACGCGTATTTGTTTTGGGTTTACGATCTCCTCCGCATGGCCCCAACCCCCAACGCCGCCGCCGGACCGAGTCAGAGCGCCCCGCCGGAGCGCCGTTCGCCGCTGCTGAGCGCGCTGGCGCGGATGAGCCCGCGCTCGCTGGACCGGTGGATCGTCGCGTTCCTGTGCCTGCTGGTGTTCGTGGTCTTCTTTCACACCGTCAACGGCGAGTGGGTGTACGACGACGGGATGCAGATCGCGGACAACCCGTGGATCAAGGACCGGTCGGTGTCCACCGTCGTCAAGGCGCTCACGAGCGACGTCTGGGGGTTCATGTCTCCCACCGGCGAGGCGTACTCACGCTACTACCGCCCGACCTTTGTCGGCTGGATGATCATCCACCAGCGGCTCTTCGACGTCTGGGATCCCTTGCCGTGGCGATTGAGCACGGTGCTCACGCACATGCTGGCGACGGTCCTGGCTTTCCGCGTCGTGCGACGGCTGGGCCTTTCGTCGATCGCCGGCGCGGCGGTCGGCGTCGTCTTCGCCATCCACCCCTCGCGAGCCGAGTCGGCGGCGTGGGTCGCCGGGGTGACCGACCCGCTGTTGGCGGTGTTCCTGTTCACGTCGATCATCGCGCTCCTGCGCCTCATCGATCCGCCCGACGTCCTGGATCCGGGATCGGGTGTGCCGGCGCAGGCGGCGGTGGGCCGGTTCGGGCGCATCGCGCTCTGGGGTGTGTCGCTCCTGTGCTACGTGCTGGCGCTGGGGTGCAAGGAGGTCGCGATGCTGTTCCCGGCGGTCGTGTTCGCGATCGCCGCGGCCCCCGCGTCGTGGTCGGGCCCGGGTCCGATGCCGCTGTGGAGCCCCGCGCGCCTGAAGCGGGCGGCGCTCGTGACGGCGCCGTACCTGGCGCTGGCGGCGGCGTTCGCGGTGGTGCGGAGGGAGCTGCTCGGGCCGGAGTTCATCGGGCACTCGCCCCTGGGCTTTGAGGTCAACATCTTCACGCTCCCGCTGGTCGGGATCTTCTACGTCAAGCAATCGCTCCTGCCGTACCACATCAGTTCGTTCTACCCGCTGGAGCACGTGCTCAAGCCCGACCTGAACAACTTCTTCGTGCCGGGGGTGATCTTCCTGTTGCTGGCGGGGGGCGATGCTGCTCCTGGCGTTCGGCAAGTGGCGGTCGCGGGCCTCGATCAC